>NZ_JBKXLD010000015.1:24495-31831 GCF_047010065.1 Allobaculum sp. | reverse complement strand
ACAGATATTTTAAAAACGCCATCCAGTCCCCTTCAAACAGCCGCGCGCTCATCAGGACCAGATTTCCCGTCATCGCGTTGGCGAAAACTTTTCCGCGCTCAAAATACGTATACGCATCCTGCAGTCCTCCGGAAAGCGTTAAAAATGCCACTGTCCAAAGGGATTCCGACATCTGTTTCTGTGATGTTTTCAGTTTCAATTTGTTCGCCTCGTCTTTACCCATTCCTGCCCGCACAAAGCCAATACGATGTTTGCGGGCGATTTTGCCTGAAAAACGAATCGATCCGTTTATTCGCTTCGATTTGTTTTCTTTTTCCCTGTAACTATAAAAGGCTTCAAAAGACAAACCTATTGAGATACCTGTCCTTATCCGAAGACAGCGTTTTCAGCAATGCAATGCGATACCGGACTCTCCCGTTTTCGGTGATCTTTTTCTATCTGCGTCTTCTGAAGACTCTGCTTTTTTGACGGCTTTGGATCTTCTTCGAGGTCGAATCCGACGGAAAAAGTCGACTTTCCATTTTCATCGTCTGTCTCGTTTTTCGTATGAACAGACAGGAGGTGAGACCATGCGCGATCTTTGCCGGCTGCTGCTGTCTCTGGCGATGGAACGGGAAATCACCGACATTCATTTAGAGCGCAAAGGAAAAGGACTTCACCTCTTCTTTCGAACGGACAAAGGGCTTGAAGAACTGGATCAGGACATTTTCCCGCCGGAGTTTCTGGAGTATCTGAAGTTCCTTTCCGGCATGGATCTTTGCCAGCCCAATGAACCGCAGTCCGGCGAATTTACGATGACGGTTTACGGAAAGAAAGCGCAATGCCGCTTTTCTCTGCTTCACGCTCAGGATACGCAAACCGGGGTAATCCGTCTTCTCCATTCGGCCAGACACTTTGCGCTTGAAGATCTCAGCTCCTGCAAGGAAGCAGCAAAACGTCTTGAGCGCTTTACGCAGACCGATCGGGGTCTGATCATTTCCTGCGGTCCTACCGGATCGGGAAAATCGACGACCATTCACGCGCTGCTCCACCGCATTCTCGAAAAGCGGCCGCTGAAAATCGTGACGATGGAAGATCCGATCGAAATTCAGGAGCCGGACATGCTGCAGATTCAGATCAATCCAGGCCGAGGCGTTACGTACCAGCGCACCCTCGAAGAACTGCTCCGCCAAAATCTGGATGTTCTTTTCATCGGCGAATGCCGTTCGGAAATCGCTGCGAAAATGACCGTTCGCGCTTCCCTCACCGGCCATGTCGTCTATACGACTCTGCACTGCGGCAGCGGCCTGGAATGCCTTTTGCGCCTGCTCGATCTCGGTGCAGACGAGCAGGATCTGCGCAGTGTACTGAAAGGAATTTTTGTCTGCCGCCTTTTACGAAACGGCGATCAGAAGGAGTGTGTTTATGAAATCTGGAATGAGGAAGACGTCCATCGCCTCTTCGAAGAAAAAGAAAACGCCCGTCCGGGACTTTCTTTTGAAGCCTGTCTTCGCCCCGAAGGGGATGCCGGTTCTGGATGAAAAGGAAATGGATCTGTTTTGCCTGCTGCTCAAAAGCGGGCTGACGTTTCCCGATGCCCTGTCTCTTTCGTTTCAATCCCATGCAGAAATTGAAAAACGGCTTGAACAGGGTATTCCGTTTTCGCAGATCGTCCGTTCACAAAAAGAGCGGAACATGAAGCAGCTTGGTGTTCTGATGGAAATCTTCGATCTTTCCCTGGCGCTCGAATTTCACGAACAGCTGCGCAAAGCGCGAAAAACGCTGCATGGAACGCTCCTGAAAAAAAGCTGCTACCCACTCTTTCTCATGGCGTTTGCGAGCGGTCTGGTCTGTTTTTTTGCCGACAGCATTCTTCCCTCCCTGCTTGGCGAAGGCGGGTCCTCTTCCCTTTCCTTGCTGAATCTGCTGAAGCTGGTTTCCCTGCTGTTCTGGATCGCCGTTTTCATCGGTGTCGTTGCCGTCGGCTGGATGATCACGTTTCCGCAGGCGGCTTCCCGGATTTCGCCGCTTCTGTTTTCCATTCCCCTTTTAAAGACGTTTTCGTCCATGGAATGCGCCGTCGTCTTTGAATGCGTCCAGAAAGCATCCTTGTCCACAAGGCAGGCCAGCCGTCTAATTCAGGAATCGGGCTGTTTTCCTTTCGCGCAGATTTTATGGCAAAGCTGGATTCGAGAGATTGAAGCGGGAAAAAGTCTGGAAGCGTGCATACGCAGGGAAAGACGGCTGGAAGATCGGTTTATCCGCTTTTTTGAAATTGGTCTGGAAACAAGCCGTATGGAAGAGATGATGCAGGCGTATCAGCAGGGTCGTCTGCTGCTTTTTGAAAAGCAGCTCAGTCAGTTCAGCCGTTATCTTCTCTATGCGGCCTATGGCTTTGTCGGGATTCTGGCAATCAGCGTCTATCAGATCATGCTGGAGCCGTTAAGCATGCTGGAAGGGATATAGATCCGTTACAGGAAGATATTCGGGTCTTCCATACATAGATGCACCCTGTATGAAGCAGACTGCGCATGACTGGATCGCTTTGAACAAATCCTAAGGCAAAAGCGAACGCCAAGCCGGAATCAAACGCAAAAGAAAAAGTCCGCAGAGCAGGCTCTTCAAAATCAAATCAGATCAGGTTGTACATCAGATACGGGTTATGCGTTTTTTCCTGTTCGAGCGTGGTCGATGGACCATGACCCGGATAGACGACATAATCCTTTTTCAGCGATTTGAGAAAGTTCAGCGAATCGCGCATCTGGCTGACGGATCCGCCGGGCAGATCGGTACGGCCGATGGAGCCTTCAAACAGGACATCGCCGGTAAACAGGTTATCTCCGATTTCGAGAATCGTACTGCCGATCGAATGACCTGGCGCATAATACGCCGTAACGCCGAAGGTACCGATCAGATTCTGACCTTCTTTGTAGGCAACCGGTTTCGCCTGAAGCGTCAGATGCGGAATGCCGACAAACGAAGCGGAAGCATTCTTTTCCGGCTGGGACAGAAAGTCGAGTTCGGCCGGATTGACGTACACATCGACGTTGAACTCTTCAAGCAGCGTATCGATCGCGCCGATATGATCAAAATGAGCATGTGTCAGACAGATGGCATCCACTTTCACATTCAGCGCGCGAACCATCATGGCGATTTCGCGGCCTTCATCACCCGGATCGATGATCAAAGCGTGTCCATGATCGGAAACAATATAGCAGTTGGCCTGTACGGGACCAACGGGTTTGCAGATTACTTCCATAACTGTACCTCCCTGGAATTTTTCCTTCTTCATCATATGCTTTTTCACCTGCAAAGCTTAAACGGATGCCGTAAAAGCGAAAAAACGACTACATAAAAGGATGCCGCTTGGGCATCCGTCTGTGCAATGGACACGGCGCGGGAAAAGGATTCCCGGATGAAGATCCAGTGCGATTACTTCTTTTCTTTGTGCTCAGTCATTTTGTTGCATTTCGGGCAGTATTTCTTGATGGTCATACGTTCCGGATGCTTTTTCTTGTTACGGGTACCGATGTAGTTTTCATCGCCGCAAACCGCGCACTTGAAAGTGATACGATCTCTCACGCTGTTTCCTCCTTACATTCCTGCCGATTATAGCACAGAAAATTGAGACGAACAATAATTCCTGAAACAGCCCCGATGGGCGCGCCAGAGCGGCAATCCCATCGGGGCTGTCAGTTGATTCAAATTAATTTATTGGGTTTGCTGAACCCGTCTACTGCGCCGCCGAATCGCCGCTCTGTACGCGGTTTTCCGGATACAGGTTGAAGTATTCCTGCAGGACCGGACCTACGACGTTATTGGCGCAGATGTTGGCTGAAAGCGACTGGCTGTTGATCGAAGACGTCGGTGCCGAGCACGCAAAGGCGACGCTCGGTTTTTCCACAGGTCCATAACCGACCAGGTTGGCCGTGGTCCATTCGCCGACTTCGGCTGTTCCTGTTTTCGCCGCCATGTTCTCATCAAGATTTTTAAGCGGCTTGAAGCAGTTCTCATCCGCGACGCAGGCCTGGAAGCCTTCCTGAACGCGCTTGAGATGGCTGGCGTTCTTTTCGTCGAGTTCGTTTTTCAGAACGACTTCGTTCAGATCGAAAATTTCGTCGCCGCCCACTTCCTTGGAGTACTGGTAAAAGCGCGGCTGGAACAGTTTGCCGTCTGCGGCGATTACCCCCGCATACTGCATCAGCTGCAGAGGAGTATACGTATCGAGCTGACCGATCGCGTAGTTGATGACCATGTTGGGTGTATTGTTTCCCGCTGCGAAGACGGTCACTTCATTGGGAACATCGAGACCGGTCATATTGCCCAGTCCAAACTGCGAATAGTAATTGCGCATCTTGTTGAGCGTTCCAGGAACATCGACGATATTGAGGGCTTCGCCCGGTACATAGTTATACCCGCCAAGACGCATCGCGATCTGGAACATGTAAACGTTGGACGAAACCGAAAGCGCCTGCACATCGTTTACCGGACCGTGTTCGGTGTAGGAGCCGAAATTCTGTCCGCCGATGTTCATGACTTCATCGACAATGACTTCGCCTTCCTGCACAACGCCTTCGGACTGTCCCATGTACACCGTAGCGCCTTTTACGCAGCTGCCCGGGTTGATCAGCTGGGTATAGTTGCCGGACGCGTAATAGGAAAGCTGCCGGGTTTCCGGATCCATCTGATAGCCGGAAAGGGCCAGCACATCCCCGGTCTGTGGGTTTTCCATGCACATGAACAGCGTGTAGAAGTTTTCACGGTTTTTCGTTCCGCCGTACGCCTGCAAAACGGATTTCAACGTTTCATCGAGCTTGAGCTGCAAGTCGATATCTACAGACAGATAAAGATCATGCCCCTTCTTTGCCGGCTGGAGAATCTGCTTATGCGCAAGACCGTTGGAGTCGTAGGTGATTTTGGCGATTTCATCGGTACCGCTGAGCAGATCGTTGTACTGCAGTTCCAGACCGGATTTGCCGACCTGGGCATTGTACTGATAGCCCTTAGCCAGATATTCGTCCGCCAGCGAGTCTGGAAGACCTTCGGTGGACGTCGATACGGATCCGAGAACATCACTGAGCGATTCGCCGTACGGATATTCGCGTTTCCAGCCGCCAAAGTCGATGTCAAAGCCGGGAAACTCGCTTTTGTGTTCAACGAGATAGGCGCATTCTTCATCGTCCGCGTCTTCGGCAATGACTGCCGACTGACCGGTCGACGAACTCTGGGCCATACGGTTATAAATGGCTGCGGCCTTCAGAGCACGCGCGTCAGCCTGATTGATGGTTTCCTGCGTCATGGCACCTAACTGAATCTGCCGAAGCTGACTGGATGTCATTTCTCCCGCATCGTACGTTGCTCTCTGTTCTTCATTGAGCAGATCAAGACCGTCGTAATGCGGATCTTCGGGATCGAGGAGCGTTGTGTACTGCAGGTACGCGTCCTTGATTTCCGCATTGGTGAAGTCGTCCATCTCAATATGGAACACTTCGCCCATACGGTCGGCGTAAATCATCATATCGGTATACGTAGCGTTCTGCGGTGTCGTATAGACGATATTTTTACAGGCAACCGTTTTGGCGAGCACACGTCCTTTGGCATCGTAAATCTGACCGCGCGGTGCGGAACTGTACTGTTTAATGGACGTATAGTCGTCCTGCTTTTCGAGATAGGAATTGTGATGAATCGCCTGGATATCCACCAGACGCACAAACAGACTCAAAAACAGAGCCACAATGACGATGGATAAAACCAGAATTCGATTGGAGACCAGTCGGCTGATCCGGCTGCTTTTTTCTTTGGATTTTGAGCTTCTGCGTTTTCTCATTTTTTCCTCCTTTCCAGTGGGTGCGAACCAAAAGGCAATCGGCATGGAATGCCGGCTTTTCAATTCACTTGGATTTATCGGACAGGATCCTCAATCCGGATCCTTTTTCGCTTATATATTTCTTATTTTATTTTTCGCTTATTCGAAAATTTTGCGTCGTCCATGTTCCAGTCTGAACATTTGGATTTTTACTTTACTCCGTTCTTCTTAAACGGGAATAAAAAGCCGTCTGCATAAACTGGAGCGGGTTTCGCGCTTCTCATTATAGCAGAATCGATTTGTGAAATATACGTATCATTTAACTATTTGCGCTTATCGGTTCGCGCCGAATACCCACAAATTTAAAGCATTTTGCACCAGCGAAAAGCCAGAGAAAAAGAGGGAAACCGGACGTCTTCGGTCTTCCTCTTTCGTGTGCATTAAAAGAACAAGGGAAATAAAACAGGGTTCTATTCGATTGGCTTCTGGTAGAAGCTGCCGTAAAACGATACGGTTCGATAGACGTTGATCAGACAGTGCGGATCCGCCTTGATCAGTGCACGGGTCAGCTCCGGCAGTTCAAAAGAAGAAACAACGGATTCACAGATGTAGTACGTTTCACCTTTGTACGCGCCCTTGCATTCGATGATGGACATACCGTGACGAACTGTTTCCATAAACGCGTCGACAACCGGTTTTGGGTCCTTGCACGTAATCTGCAGGGTCATGCGCTGATAGCGTTTGTACATCTTGTTGATGACGGTCGTGGACAAAAACTGGAAGATGATGGAATACGCGCAGTAAATCCAGCCAAAGGAGAAACCGTAGGCGATATACATCGCGACGTTGAAATAGAACACGATGTTAAAGATCGAACGGTGAATCTTGTTGGATACGTACTGGGCGATAAAGTCGGTACCGCCGGTCGAGCCGCCGGAACTTAACGCCAGAGAAATCGAGAAGCCCCAGAGAATGCCGCCAAACAGCAGGTTCATCATGATGTCGTAAAATAACGGTTCAAAGCTGAAAATTTCCAGGAACATGGAAACCAGAACAAACTGAATGGCCGAAAGGAGAACAAAGCGCTTGGAAATGGCGCGCACGCAAAACGCGGCGACTGGAACGTTCAGGAGGATAATGAGTAAAGAGACCGGCAGATTCATCCCGCCAAGCGAGGCGACACGGCTGATAAACAGCGCAATACCGGTAAAGCCGCCGGAAATCAGGTTGCAGGGATCCATGAAAACCTGCATGACATACGTCTGCAGCAGCGCAGAGAGAATGATTTTGATCAGGGAAAACAGAAAGCTCAGCGTTCGGTTGCGGCCAAGATTCTGTTCAAATTCTTCGATCAGATGATACATGTCAGCCTCCTTGATATTGATTTGAAACCACTGCCGCCAGATTTTGAAGCTCTGGTGCAGACCGGGCTTCATGCATTATAAGACAAAGTTTTCTTTTTGGAACAATCGAAGCGAAAAGAGCTTCCTCTTGCCAAGAATTCCAGCAAATCCGCAAAAAACAAATCCAGAAAGAATCCCCTGCTCACTT
>NZ_JBKXLD010000015.1:0-24485 GCF_047010065.1 Allobaculum sp. | reverse complement strand
CACGCGGGGAAAAGATCACGATTTTGGGGGATTACTAGTAATTGGAAACGAGGCAATTTCCGGCGTTTTGCTTCTTCATGCTAAGAAATCAGGAATTCAGATTTACGGTTGACCCTCGGAAAGATCTTTGATAATATGAACGAGCATTAACCAAGCCGTTAACAAATGATTCACACAAATGGTTCCGTAGCCAAGTGGCTAAGGCAACAGACTGCAACTCTGTGATCGTCGGTTCAACTCCGACCGGAACCTCCATTTTTATTGCACGGGATCGTGGCGGAACCGGTAGACGCAACGGACTTAAAATCCGTCGAGCTTTGCTCGTGAGGGTTCAAGTCCCTCCGTTCCCACCATTTCATATACAACAAATCGGCCTTCCTGAATCAGGAAGGTCTTTTTGTATTCTTGCCTCTTTACGGATCGCTTTACAGTCAGCCTCCAGCAGCGATCCGTTTTCTTTTTGTCTGAGGCAAAGTCAGTGTTCGAACCTTTCAGAATCGGATCGGTCCTTATTTCAGATTGTAGGAAGCGTTCAGAACGGACGTGGAATACAGAAACAGCACATCCTGTCTGGAAAAATCGATCATAGACTTCAGACGGAACGAGGGCAGGTTGCGCAAATCGATAATTGTCGTCCGACTGTAGCCGGTAGCCAGCAGCGGTGCCATGGAGCTGCCGTACGAATCCGCAAACAGAACCAGCTGCCGATCCTTCGGGCCATCCGGATTTTCAATCTCGATCATTCCCGCCGATCCGGAAAGAAATACGGAATACGGATCTTCGCCTTCTGCTTTTGTCCGATCGTACAAAGTCCCCTGCCGCTTTCCTTTTTCATCATAGCGCCAGATTGTCCAGCCGCTCATCGAAGGCGACTTTAAAACCTTCAGCGTATCCCCCTTGTGCGGCCATACACTCTGGAGGCCCTGCTGCGCGGTGAAATTTTCACGAATGGTCTCTTCTGTAAAATCCTCCGCCAGTTTTACGCCCATAGCCGTAGCGATCGTTCTGGCCTGTTCCAGAATGGCTTCCTGTCTCCAGTGCGGGTCGGTGGCGTAGTAATCGTCCAGAGAAAGCGTTGAAGCGATCGGGATCTCGCTGGCGAAAGAGAACACGGACTGTGCCTGGGCCAGGTACGCTTCGTAGTCCATATTCAGATACTCCCCTGTTTTCAAAAAGTATGACTTGTCCGGAACGATCGAATCGTACAGAGCGCACTGAGTATCTTTCAGATCTGTTTCGTAAATCGAAGAGAAAACATCTCTGGCATGATCCAGCGATTTTTTATCGATTTTTCGCTGAACGGAAAGAATCTTTCCCTCTTTGGCAATCAGGCCGTTCTGCTCTTTCGATCCGTAAAGACCGCTGGCCATCCAAGCGTTCACTCGCAGCAGTTCTTCCCGTCCAAACACGTGATCGGTTGTATAACGTTCGAGCGCATTGCCCCCGCTGCCATCCAGAACGTTCTCAACATCCATTTTTGGCAAGGAAGCAAGTTTTCGCCGTTCCGTCGGCGAGTACGTCTGCGCAAAGCCAGTATCACCGATCAGTGAAGCGATACAGAAAAAAGAAAGAATGCCAAGCACAATCGGCATGCCGGGATGAACCGACCGTTTCCGATTTTTCTCTGGATTCGATTTTTCATTTCTCGAAAACTTCATAGACAGCTCTCCTTTCCCGGACTAATTACAGCCCTATAAAAACACAATATGAAACAAACCATCCGCCAGATGAAACAAACCATCCGCCAGAACCGTTTTGCGGACGACAATCCATCTCCATCCTGTTTTTCAGTGAGCAGCTGGCGCACCCCTTCTCATAACCCAGATCCAGATGGAATGTCGCATGCCATCTTCCCTTTCCCAACAGAAAATTCTGAAATGGAAAATTCTAGAACTGAAAATACAGGAACGGATTCCATGTGCCGGCAGAAAGCGAAGCCAGACAGAAGATCAGTCCGAAAGCGACCGCACACCAGCAGAGAATCTGCACGATACGGTACGGCTGGTACTTTACAAAAAGCCGATGCGGCAAAGACGTGGCACCGATCAGCGCCGCCGCCATCAGTAAACACGCGTTTTGAAAAACATAGCCGGTCTGCGCGGTCCATACTGGAAGGCCGCCAGCGCCAAACATCGCCTGGATCTGCGAAGCAAAATCAAAAAGCGTCGGCGCATAAAAGAGCAAAAACGAAATCAGAATTCCCAGGCGGCAAAGCAGCCCGTAAGACCAGGTGTGCAATACGGATTCGGGCAGCAGGAACTTTTCCAGACTGATCCACACCCAGAAAAACAGTCCCCACAAAATGAAGTTCCAGGCCGCTCCGTGCCAGAGACCGGTAAACATCCAGACGACAAACAAATTGAAAAACTGTCTGCCCTTCCCCTTTCGGCTTCCGCCCAGCGGAATGTACACGTAATCGCGAAACCAGGCCGTCAGAGACATATGCCAGCGGCGCCAGAATTCAGAAATGGTACCGGCCTGAAACGGATAGCGAAAGTTTTCAGGCAGATGAAACCCCATCATGGCCCCCAGACCGATCGCCATGTCGCTGTAGCCGGAAAAATCGTAATAAATCAGCAGCGAGACAGCGAACGCGTTCAGCCAGAACAAGGCGATGGCTGGTTCGGCCTGTGTGACAATAAACTGATTGAGTGCTGAGAGCGGATTGGCGATCAGCACTTTTTTCGAAAGGCCGCAGACAAAGCGCCGGGCCCCATCCGACTGTTTTTTTGCATCTATTCTTCGAGTTTCCAGCTCGCCTTCGATCTGGCTGTAGCGAACGATCGGACCGGCAATCAGCTGAAAGAACATGCAGACGTATAATGCAAAGCGCAAAAAGGAATGCTGGGCGGGGGCTTTATGGGTGTAGACATCCGCCAGATAGGAAATCACCTGGAAGGTATAAAAACTGATTCCAGCCGGCAGCGCGATTCCCTTTAAGACCAGATCCAGACCAGTCAGCGCGGAAAGCTGCCGGGAAAAGAACATCGCGTACTTAAACCAGAACAGAAGCGCTCCGGAAAGAACAATTCCGACAATCAAAGCCGCCCGGCGAACGGATGGAGACCCGTTTTCCATAAACCGGCCGCACGCATAGCCGATCAGACAGTCCGCTCCAATTAAAAGCAGCCACCAGGGAGAAGACCAGCCGTAAAAAATAAGGCTTGCCGCAAGCAGAACAAAATTGCGGAAAGCCTTAGGCACGCAAAAATAGACCAGAAAGGTCAGCGGCAAAAACCAGACAAGAAACAAAATTGAACTGAACAGCATGCCGCTCTCCTTTCCTGACGGACGAATTGGATCCTGCAAACTCTGCTGCAGAAATCCAGTCCATGCGATCTGTTAGTGAGGGGATCCGAATCGAAGCCTTCAGCTCGATCCTTTGATCCGCCCGCAAGGTTTGTATACGAAAGCCGGCCGTTCAAGCCAGGGCCCAGACGGTCGGTACATCTCTTTTCCTTTTCAGCAAGTGCAGGCTTTCTATTCCTGTTCTGGAATCGTTACGCTTCTTTCGAAAATTGCACTGCAAAAATCCGGATTACTCAAAATTGGCTTTGGTGATCATCGCATCCGGCAAAACGGAGCGAAGCGCCTGAACAAACGGATCGACCTGATCGGTGTAGCCGTAGACGACCACAAGGAACTGTCCCTTCGTCACAATCGCGTATTCTTCCGGGAACGTACACATCCACTGCGTATCGAGCAACGTGGTCTGCACCTGATCACGCAGCTCTTCCATGGAAGCTTCTTTTTTCAGCTGCCAGCAGGATGCAGTGAAGGCGTTGGCCATCATGGAATTCATCATCGCCGAAGCGTCTTGCGACTGTTCAACCAAAGTGGCCGGAACGTTGAAGGCGACTGCCAGACTGTCCGGTTCATCCAGAGAAATGGCCATCGGCATGCCTTCCGTTACCTCTTCGCCATAGCCGCCAAAGACGGACGGCTTGGTTTCTTCTTCCTGCGCATTCCACGCAGCTTCCATTACTTCCTGCGCATCCGCATAGGAAACGCTCTGCGAATCCGAAGCGCTGCCGCTGTTATTCGAGGACGTGCAGCCCGCAAAGCCAAGGCCCATGCACAGGCATGCAAAACTTAAAACAAATGATTTGAGTATTTTCATAATAGCTCCTTTTAAAAAGTCCTTTTCTAATTTCTTTTTATTGAACCTGTTCCATCATACAGGACACTCTGCCTGATCGCTTTCGTTCCGTTTTGTCTCGAATTGTTTTTGAAAGCGAAAGAAAAGCTGATCGGTCAGAGATCAGCTTTATTATACCGGGGTCAAAAGCCCCTCCGGTTTGGTCTGACCGGCTGAACGCGCCGGACAGATTTTGGATTTATCGATAAATATGAGCCGTAATGCCATGCGATTTGAACAGTCTGTTTCGTAAATAGAAATAGCTCAGAAACAAAGCCATGACCGTCCAGACAAACGGTTCCACCGCGCAGATTCCGTAGTAGCCCGTAAACGGAACGACCAGGAAGGTGAAGAGCATTTTCCCCGCCAGTTCGATGACCGAAGAAAGAATCGGAATCAGCGTCATGGACATGCTTTGAAGCGAAGTGCGCAAATTGAGCAGGATCGCAAGAATGAAGAAAAACGGAATATTGGTATTGAGATACAGGCTGCCAATATCGAGAACGGCCGGATCCGTACTGCCACTGATCGCCTGAACCAGGGTTCTGGAGCTCAGAAAGATCAGAACGGTAAGCGTAATTCCGTAGTACAGACCGAGTCGATTGGAAAACGCGATTCCCTGTTCCGCCCGTTCGTACTCGCCGGCACCGACATTTTGCGCGGCAAACGAGGACAGAGCCATCATGAGAGAGGAAACCGGCAGGTTCAGAATCGAAATCAGCTTTCGGGCGGCCGTATGACCGGCAATGATCTGCGTACCCATCGGGTTGATTCCCGTCTGCAAAATGAGCGTACCGCAGGAGACAATCGAAGACATGAGCGCCATGGAAAAGCCCATTTTCAGCAGATTGGAAAGCATGGACGAGCGGAAGCGGAAATCCGAAAAATGCACAGACAGATCCGGCTTTTTCCAGATCACCCAGATCACGCAGAGAATGAGCGAAATCAGCTGGGCGCAAAGCGTAGCCCAGGCTGTACCGGCGACACCCATATGAAACTGGACGATAAACTGGAAATCGAGCGCGATATTGATGACCGAGGAAATCAGCAAAATGACTAACGGTGTTTTCGAATCCCCTGCCGCCCGCAAAAAGGCAGCCGCCAGGTTGTAAAGCATCGTGATGATCAGTCCCAAAGTGATTACCGAAATGTACTTTCTGGCCTGATCAAACAGTTCAGGCGGCGTCTGTAAAAGACGAAGGACAGACTCCATCCCAAACAGAAAGAGGATCGAAATCGTCATGGAAACCAGGATCGAGAGCACAATCGACAGAGCGAGAGCTCGACGAAATCCCTTCAGATCGCCGGCTCCGAATTTCTGTGCCCCAATAATGGCAAGGCCCTGACTGAATCCGGTACAGAACCCGACAATCAATTCAAACAGCGCAGCAACCGAACCGACCGCGGCCAGCGATGTACTGCCCAGCGTATAGCCGATAATGACCGTATCGGCCGTGTTATACAGCGTCTGAAACAGCTGCGAAAGAAACAGCGGAAGCGCGAAAAAAATCAGGGCTTTTTTCAGCGGCCCGCACGTAAGTTCACCATTCATGAAAACCTCCAAACCAGACAGCCGGATTGAACGGCTGCTTCCAGATCCGGTGAGCCATTTATTTTCCTTCGGCGTTTTCCCTCGGGAAAAAACGTGTAACCAGGAAAAGGCTCTTCAAGAATCTGCGACTTTTAAAGTTAGCGCGATTCGAATCCTTATTCTATGGATATTTTCATGGATTTCATTGCGTAGATTGCGAACATGTACCTTTAGCGAAACCTTTTTTCAATGGGAGCGCTTTTCTTTTTCAACAGCCTGAAAGGTACCGGAAGAATGAGCCAGCCGTTTTGGCCTTTGGACTGTTCCGAGCCACAGGCTTTCTTTCAGCGCCGTTAAAGTCGAAAGAATCTCATATTGTATATACTTGTATATACTTTTTTAGACATCCAATTGTTCATTTCAATATTCAGCGTTCGATGTTTCAGATGTGCAAATACAATAGACTTAACCGTTCCCTTAGAGCTCCGGTGCAAGAAGATACAGGAACAGCAGATGCAGTACCTGTACTGAATTTCGTGTTATCCCTGTCCGCTGCTGACATGCAGGGAATGAAGCGTTTTTCCGCATCAAAGACACGGTCCGGATCGATAACTGGAAAATCGGACAGTTTCGATATTTTCCACAGAAAAAGCGAGGGCAATCGGTATGTTTATGAGGAAAAATGCGAGAGAATTCAATCCCCTTGAGTTCATACTTCTTATCGTTGTCTGGTTCGTACTTGCTTTATCCTATGCAGTCTGGAAGAACTATATGATGGCTGTATCCATTTTTTTCTTCATCGCAACATTCGCAATTCGTCAGCTCTCTCCTGTAATACGCAGGCGTGCTGATAGCCTTAGGAAATGGATCCGCGTTTTTAAATGGCTGCATTTTCTTACCGGAATCGGGCTTCTGCTCTTACAAGCCACAGTGAAATCCATTTCTCCCTGTTCACAGGCTGCCTGTATTCTCATTCTTTTACTCGGCATCTGGAATCTGGTCTCTCCGAACAAAAGCCAGCCAGAACAATGATCTTCTCCACTTTCCAGACCAGGAGCGCCGCATTCGGATGCGGGTCCAATTTCCTGGCAATGCAATTCGATTTGCGCACTTCTGGATCCGTTCAAATAACGAAAAAAATACCCCATGCCTTGCTGGACATGGGGATCAGACGCCAGAATGCCGGCGTCTTTTTCATTTGGAAATCTGGATCGTGAGTACAGGCGAATGGCTGTTTTGTTAAAATCATCCGCCAAAAAGTAAAAGCGCATGGCTTAAGGACGACAGGAATCGGAAAACCTGCCTGTCACAAAAAGATTTCTCTGGAAAGGATGGCCTGCCGCTATTTGCGTGAAGACGAAGAACCGTTGCCGATCAGCGCCAGAACGCGCAGGAAAATGTTGATGAAATCCAGATAGAGTTCGAGCGCAAAGGAAATGCCAAGCCGGTCGAGCCATTCCTGCGATGCACAGACCGCCTGCATCGTTTTGTTCATACGATAAACATCCCAGGCGGTAATTCCGGTAAACAGAATCAGACCGATCGCGGAAAAGAGCTGCGTGGCTGCTGAAAAGCGGAAAATCAACATAATGACTTCACAGATGATCAGAGCCACCAGACCGACCAGACAGATCGGACCGATCTTATCAAGACGAATTTTGGAAAAGAAGCCCATCAGGCTCAGACAGCCAAAATAAATGGCACTGACCAGAAAAGCCGCAAAAATTGTCGATCCATTCCATACCGTGGCGAGTGTAGCCAGGGTTGCTCCGGTTAAAACGGAATACAGCAGAAACATGCCGCGCAAAGTTCCAATCGTGGCCGTATTCAGCTTTCGCGTAAAGAGGACTACGACAACGAGCTCGGCCAGAAACAGGGCCAGAAGAACAAAGGGATTATCGACGATCGGGTAAAGTTCAGGCTGAGCGAAAATAAAGGCTACAGCCGCACTGACGAGCAGTCCGAGAATCATCCATACATACGTCGTCGCAAACGCTTTTCGTACAGCGGCCTGATCGGGCTGAATGATGTGCTGATGAATCGTATGTTCACGCTCCGGATCCGGTACGGCCGGCATTGGGTATTCTTTCACTTTTCATTTCTCCACTTTCTGGATGGATCAAAAATCCATCCCTTTCTTTTTGGTTTGATTTTCGGCTTGCCCGGAACCGTGCTGTTCATGCGGAACGGATCCGAAGACAAATCGGGCTGGATAACAATCCTGCGTGCTCGTCCTTTCAGAATAACCAGAAAAACCGTTCTTTAAAGACTTCTTTTTCAATTGGATGCGATTTGAATGCTTTTATGGGGCGTTCAACCGGATCCATCCAGACCGTTCTGCGAAAAAAGGCTGGAAATACATGGCTTCCTTGGGTATGTACGGAAAATAATCCTTACCCTCTTCCCTGTCAAGAAGCATCAGTTTTCCCTGCAGACATCAAAAAAGACAGCCGAAGCTGTCTTTTCGAATGCCTCAATGCTTAAAACGAAGTCAGTCTGAGGATTCAGGAATCCAGTTCAGACCGATCGGGATTTATTCGGCGTCTTCAGCCGCAGCAGCCTCCTGCACATCGACATCTTCAGCTGCTTCTGTTTCAGCAGCCTGATCGAGGATGAAGTCGAGCAGTTCCTTGGCTGCATCTTCGATGCCGGCACGGTTGGTCTTGTCAAAGCCCAGGTGGGTGTAAACCTGACCGAGGAATACGCCGTTGTCTTCGAGCGCCTTAACGGTATCGTCGATCAGCGGATCGCAGACTTCCTGACGCTGCATTGGACCAAACGGGTTGGCGAAGTACGTTTTGGACAGACCCTTTTCCTGGGTTGTGCCCAGAGCCATACGGGTTCCGGCTTTGCAGGTGGCCTTGAACTCGTCTGCAGGGAGTTCATCCATACCGCACTTGTCGGTGTAGTTGTTGGCATAGCAGTACAGGTCGATCGGATGGTTTTTCGTAATGAAAGAATAGGAGCTTGCCGGTACGACCATGCGGGCGTTCGGGTTTTCCGGAGCAAAGAAGATGGAGCGGTCCATATCTTTATACGGCGTACCTGGATCGAGGTCGTCCAGACGAATGAAGGCACCGGTTTCTGTACCCTGACCGTATGGAACGCCGTCTTCCATATGAATAGTTCCCATATCATCGAAGACAACCTGAACGTCCTTGATCAGATCGCGTCCGACGCTCTTGAGGGCTTCAATGGATTCGGACTTGCCTGCACCGGAATCGCCCATCAGGATGATGCCTTTGGAACGGCCGTCCTTGAGAACAACGTTGACCATGGCACCGTGAATTGGCAGCCAGCCGCGTTCCATCATAGCGAGGTTGTGCAGCGTCAGTGCCATTTTCTTGAGGTAGCCGAAGTATTCCATACGCGGATGGTCGGAAATACGGCCGATCCAGATATCGTTGTCGGTATCGTGGTAGTACTTGGTCTCGTTCAGTCCGTCTTCGTTTCCGTAAATCATGATCAGATCCGGTTTGGTTTCGGACTCTTCCACAGTAGCCAGCTCAAACAGGTTGACCATGGAAAGGGCGAGCGCGATGTATTTGCAGTTGAAGTAAACAAAGCAGAGCAGTTTTCCGACTTTGATCGGGAGGCAGAACCATTCTTCCGTATTGATATACAGCATATCGAGCGGGTTGACATCGGTTTCTGTGAACATGCCAGTACGCTTGGAACTCGTTGGATGAAGAATCATCGGAGTACGGAGCATTACGGTATCGATCATCGGGATCTTATGCAGCGGGAGATAGTCTTCGGAGAAGGAATTGCGTACTTCATGAATGGAGAAGCAGGCGTTGGTACCGGCCTGAACCTGGCGATATACCAGATTTGGACGTCCGGCGATCTTTTCCTGATACAGACGGTACGTACGCAGAATCAGGTCATTCAGGTTGGAGTCGCGGCGAACGAGCGTGTTGATTCCGAAGTCCGGCATATTGTTGGAGTTCATGAATCCAAAACGCTGCAGGGAACGCCAGCTGTGGTAAATCTCTTCGATAACATCCAGCAGCTGATGACGGTCTCTTTCGAGAGGATTATCGGAAAGTTCTTCGTAATCGAAAACAACGAGCAGACGGAAGAACTCAATCAGCTCCTGGGCCGCTTTTTTAGGAGTAAGCGTACCATCCTGAGTCAGATAGAGGTAAACCGCCGGGTTCGTTTCTTCTGTGATGCGAACAAAGTAAGTGATGAACTTTTCAAAAGTACGGCTTTTCAGAAGAGTCGCACGATCTTTCGGGTAGGCACGGTCGTAATTCAGAATCACCTGGCCGTTATAGATGCTGATTTTTTTAAGCATTTCGTTCCTTTCTGGACCGCTGCTCTCAAACTGTCGAAATCCTCTGTGCAAAAATGCAGATCGGAATCCGTTTGAGTTAGCGCGTCAAAACAATATCCAAATAATATCCTAATTCATTGTTTCTGTAAAACGGATCATGTATGGATCATGGACAAGCGTTTACATATGGTAGGCAAAAACAGTACGGGCTAAACAAAAACAAAACATTAATAACTGAATTACAGCTTTGCGCCTGCACACCAGACTGGATTTGCACAAAATTGAAGCCGGATTTGTCCAGGCGTCCTGTTCCTTTTTCCTTCTCTTTCGATCCTTTACGGAGAATAAAGCATACGGCATCCGCTTCAGCACCGTATTACGAGCGGTTTCAGCGGTCTTTATGGCTGAAAAGAGCGTTCCGCCAAAAAATGCGTAAAATGTGCAGGTGTCCTTTCAATGCGAGTACGAACTTGTGTTTCTTTCATGCACCATTCGTGCATGCGCGATCTGCTTCATCGAAAGGAAAGCCTTTTCAAAGACTGCCCTATAGAAAACCACAGGGATCAGCAAATTGTACAGGGATATGCTTTTTCATTTATTTTCCATGCGAATACGATAGGGATGAACAAATTATTTACGTATGTCAAGAGTTATTGTTCCACTTTTTTAGAATAATCCATGCATTTTTGCTTTTTTAATTAAGTCCGCTTCCCTCTTTGATCGTATAGCCTATGACAGAACAAAGGCATTAAGACTGACTCGTCATTCCCGCCTAATCCCTGCGCATGCACCTTCTATTCACATTCTGAGTAGGCAAATGTGCACGAGATGCGTTTTTCTTATTTTTGGTGCGTCCATGTTGCACACATGAATTATATCTGTTATCATATCCTTGTCAAAATCATTCGCGATGATTCTTATTCAATCAAAGGAGAATAGTTATGAATCATTTCAATTCAACATCTGCCGCTTCCACACCCGTTACCAACACGGATTCCTATACACGCACTTTCTTTGCCCGACTGAAAGATCGCTTTTTCCTCTTCTGTGAAGATCTTTGCGAAAAAGTCGAAAACGATACGCTGACCGTCAAAGAAGCTGGACGCCTGGCTCTGATCATCGCGGTTGCAGCCGAAGGCATCATCCTGCTCACCCGTCTGTTCTAATCGTCATCGTAAAATGAAAGACGCCCGGTTACGAAAGCTTCTCTTTTGGGCAAGCCCTTTCTTCCCGGCTCAGCAATACATACCATTGCCTGTCGCTCTCACTCGGCGGCGGCTGCCTTTCGAGATGACCGCGTTTCCTTATATTCATACAAATATATTCATACAAATCTATATCCATACAAATCCGGCTTTCCTGAAAAATTTTCTCTTCTCGATTGCATTCCACTGTCCATACCAGAACCCCTTTCTCTGGTCTTTCAAAATCTCTTACGAAAAACCTGTCTGTCTTCAAACAGCGAAGCAGACAGGTTTTTTGCATGCTTCCCGGATTCGAATCCAGATTTTTACCGTATGTAGAAAAGAAGCGCATTTTGACACAGCGAATTCCGAATTTTTCCCTTATCCAAGCCGTCTGAGTTTGGAAAAACTTAACCGCCCCCGTTCTCAATTCTTTGAACGGATACGCTATCATAGGAATACTGATGGGAATTGCGACCGGACTGGGCGTGTTCCCGTTTGAGGAGATTTATATGAAAAAATGGATACAAGTTTTCTTAATTTCGTTTCTCGCCCTTTCGCTGGCCGCCTGCTCCTGCGGGCCTTCCACGAATGGACCGACTCCGGGTCAGAATACGGAAGCCGTACCGGACGCGGAATTTACACAGTTTCTCGACGACTATCTGGTCGATTACTGTGAATTAAGCTATCTGAGCGTGCATCAGTATTTCCTTCATCCGGAAAACTATGGAATCGATCTTTCCAAATGCCCGATCACGCTGGGTTCTCCATTTCCGGAGTCCAAACGGATCGAGCTGAACGATAAGACATACGATCAGCTCAAGAAGTGGAATACATCTGCGCTTTCCAAAAAGAACCGCTGGATGTACGAACAGCTTCTTTGGGAATGCGAACGGTTCGAAAAGACTTCCGATGAGAAATTCGATTATATTGGAACGCCCTGGTCCATGGTCAACGGAATGCCTTCGAGCATGGTCACGCTTTTTTCCGAATACTCCCTCTACACAAAGGACGATCTGGAACCGCTGGAAAAACTGATCAATGATATGCCGCGATATGTCGAGGAAAATCTCGAATATACGCGCAAGCAGGCCGAGCAGGATCTGTTTTCGATCTCATACGACAGCACGATGAAGACGATTGACGACGTTCTGAAAACCAAAGACGATTCTCCAGTTACAGAATCGCTTGAAGAAGAAATTGACGGACTGACCGATCTGAACGACGCCGAGAAGAAAGAGTGGAAAACCCGGATTAAAAAAGCGCTGGACACGTCTTTCTTCCCGTCGTACGAAACCATGAAAAAAGGCCTGGAAGAACTCAAGGACAAGAATAAGCCGCTTTCTGGCATGGCTTCCCTTCCAAACGGCAAGGAAGCCTACGAAGAGATTCTGAAAATGTACACGGGCATGGATATGTCGCCCGTCGAAATCAACAAGCAGGTTACGGAAGCCGTGCAGAACTGTCTGACGGAATACTCGCGCATTATTAATGAAAAGGAAGATGCAGCTTCCCTGATGAGCGAGCCGGAAACAACGTTCAGTTCCATTTCGGAAATTATTCCGTTCTTAAACGAACGCTATCCGGCTGTCTTCCCTCTCGTGGATGAAATGGACTATGAGGTAAAACCGCTGGCGCCCGAACAGTCGCAGGACGGCGTTCTCGCCTATTTCCTTGTCCCTCCAATCGACAGCACCGACACGTACGAAATCCGCTACAACGAGCGCGATTACGGCTCAAATCCGCAAAGCCTTTCTCTGTATGACACCTTTGCTCATGAGGGCATCCCGGGTCACATGTACCAGACGCAGTATTTAAAGGAACATGCCGCACACCCGCTCGAGTACATTCTCGGCACGCTGGGTACGCAGGAAGGCTACGCCACGTATGCGGCGCTCCAGACGCTGCCCTGGACGGGTATTGATGAAGATAAGCTGGAAGTGTGGGAGCTGTCCGAGCTTTTCTCCAACTACACCGTTCTGCTCATGGACTATCAGGTCAATTACGAAAACATCTCCCGTGAGGAGTTCGCGAAAAACTGGGGCGAAGGCACCGACAGCATTTACGATCGTCTCTGCCTCGATCCAGGCGTCTTCTACGCCTACTACTTTGACTGCATGAAACTGCTGGAACTCAACGACATCGCCAAAGAATCTCTTGGCGAAGACTACGATCCGGTGGAATTCCATACGGCTCTTCTCAATGCAGGCAACATGAACTTCAGCATTATTGAAGAAAGCGTACAGGACTATATTGACAGCGTACGCATGGGCACGTCCGATTCCGAGCTGCCTTCTACCGTTGTCAACGATCCGAATGCGAAGTCTTCGACATCCAGAAAGCCGAAGGATGACAACAAGGCTTCCGGATCCATGCAGATGAAGCCGGCAGACTGATCGAACTATCCCTTACGGTATTTCAATTTTCTGGTGCATTGCGCACACAAAAATCCAGATATGATATTCGAACGCTCCGCTCATCCAAAGGCCGGAGCGTTTTTCTGTACTTCATTTTTTCTGGTTTTTGGAACCGTTTCAGAGGCCGAAATCTCTTTGAAATCGCCTCAGTCTTCTTATCAAAGCTTCTTTGATTTGTAAGAAATCCATGGGCAATGCTACACTTTTTTCGCTGTCTTAACGCATGCTTTTCCAGTCCATTCCGCTCTGCAGAAAAACTCAATTCTGCACAGCGTCTCAAAAAACGAAAAAAACAGAAAGGAAGTCCTGTCCATGTCCGATCAAACAAATCCTGTCCATCCATCCAGTCGTATCGTACGAAATACAACACTGGACGATCTGGAAGCACTCCAGGCCATTTACGCCCATGCGCGCGCCTATATGAAAGCCAATGGCAATCCAAACCAGTGGAAAGACAATCGGCCTTCAGAGTCTTCCATCGTTTCCGATATTGAACATCACAACGCCTATGTCCTTGTAGAAGACGGCGAAATCATCGGCGCCTTTTCCATGATTCCCGGACCAGATCCCACGTATGCGGTGATCGAAAACGGAAGCTGGCTGAGCGATCTTCCCTACAGTGCCATTCATAAAATTGCTTCGTCCGGAACCCGTCCAGGCGTTTTTAAAACGCTGATCGAATTTTGCGAAAGCCGCAATCCGTCTTTACGTATCGATACCCATGCGGACAATCTCACCATGCAGCACCTGATTCAAAAAAACGGCTTTACAAAATGCGGAATCATTTATACCGATGACGGTACGCCCCGCATTGCCTACCAGAAAGATCTCATCTGAAAAAGGAGGCCCCCAATATGGTTCAGACCGTTCTCAAAGTAGATGGAATGATGTGCGGCATGTGTGAAAGCCATCTCGCTGACACCGTTCGCAAAAACTTTACGGTTAAGAAAGTAACCGCGTCCCGGCGTAAAGGCACCATTGAAATTCTTTCCGAAAAGCCTCTTGATGAGGATCAGATCAAGTCCGTAATCGGCCAGGCAGGCTACGATCTGCGCGGCATTCAAAGCCATGAAGTAAAGTTCAGACGCGGATTTTTTGGCTTTCGAAAATAGGATCCGTTCTCTTTCTTCGATTTTTCTTTTCATCCATCGACATTCCATGAAAAAAGCGGTTTTCGCAAGAACACCGGCCAGATCCAATACTCTGGCTTGTGCCTTCAGCGAAAACCGCTTTTGGTTTACTGTTTTTTCAAAATGGCCGATTTGGCCAGATGAGCGAATTTGAATTATGCACCGTAAATCGAATCGAGCAGCGCTTCGAGCTGATCGAGTTCCACTTCGGATTTTTCTCCGGTTTTGCGGATGACGTATTCGGCTTTGCCGTCCTTAACGCCTTTACCGAACGTGATACGGTGCGGAATGCCGATCAGTTCCATATCCTTGAACTTAACGCCGGCACGCTCACTGCGGTCATCGAGGAGAACATCGTAGCCTTTGGAACGAGCATAGTCGTAGAGCTTGAGCGCCTGCGCTTTCTGTTCTTCGTCTTTCATGGAAACGATAACGAGCGCTACCCGGAACGGAGCAAGTTCATCCGGCCAGATCAGGCCGTATTCGTCATTGTGCTGATCCGCAACCGCTGCCATGCAGCGTTCCAGACCGATACCGTACGATCCCATCCATACTGGTCTGAGCTGGTTGTTCTGGTCGGAATAGTACAGATCCATCGCCTTGGAATACTTCTCACCCAGTTTGAACAGGTTGCCGACTTCGATACCGTGCTCAAATGTCAGTTTATGACCGCATTTCGGGCAGAGGTCGCCTTCACGAACCTGTGTCAGATCCGCTACCGCCGTCGGTGTGAACTGGGAAAGGTTGACGTTTTTGAAGTGGTAGTCGTCTTCGTTGGCGCCGACGATGAAGTTTTTGTAATGGGCAACCTGACGATCCATGTAAATCGGCAGGTTCAGGCCGACAGGACCTGCAAAGCCGATGCGTGCCCCGGTAGCTGCCTTAACTTCTTCCGGAGTAGCCAGATTCAGTTCGATCGCGCCAAGAAGCTTGCCGGCTTTGGTCTCATTCAGTTCGCGGTCGCCCGGGAGAACGAAAGCAACCAGATTGCCGTCTGCGTTGTAAATGAGCGTTTTAATGAAGTCTTCCGGTCTCTTGCCCAGGAATGTGCTGACTTCTTCGATCGTACCCGCATTCGGGGTATAGATCTTTTCCATTTCGAGCTCTTCAGCCGGATCGTCTTCCATCGTATCGATGACTTCGGTAATTTCTTCGTTGCTGGAGAAATCGCAGCTTTCGCATCCGACAACAATATCTTCGCCGATGCTGGAAATCGCCTGATATTCTTCCGAAAGCAGACCGCCCATCAGACCGGTATCGGCCTTAACGATTTTGTAGTTCAGATCCAGACGGTCGAAAATTTTGCAGTAGGCGTCGTACATATTGGCATAAGAACCGTCCAGACCTTCGAGATCCTTATCGAACGAATAGGCGTCCTTCATGATAAACTCACGCACACGGATCAGACCGTAGCGCGGTCTGGTTTCATCGCGGTATTTGGTCTGGATCTGGTACAGGTTGTACGGGAAATCTTTCCAGGACTTGCCGTCCATCGCTGCGCACATCGCAAACAGTTCTTCATGCGTAGGACCAAGCACGTATTTTTTGTCATAACGGTCTTTCAGGGCAAACATGTTCGCGCCAAATGCCTCGCGGCGTCCGCTGGAAACATAAACGTCCTCCGGGATCAGCGCCGGCATGAGCAGTTCCTGCGCGCCATGGCTGTCCATCTCTTCACGGACTACATTTTCAATTTTGGCAAGAACGCGTTTTCCCATCGGCAGAATAATATAGATACCATTGGAAAGTTTCTTGATCATCCCTGCGCGGGCGAGAAGATTGGACGATACGGAATCTTCATCTTTCACGTTTTCACGCAGAGTAAAGAAATAGCTGTTGGATAATTTCATATTTGTTCAGGATCTTTTCAGGCAGACTTTCCTTTCTTCTAATGCGATCCTGAAATCGTCTGCCTGTTCAGTCTATCGAAATTTGTTCGTCCTGTGCGGGTGCGGGCTGCATTTTTTCATAAACCGGTTTAAAATCGAATCTTTCTTAGCCTCTGACTCTTCAAAAAAGAAGAGAGAAAGAGCCAAAAAACCGAAAGCGGCCTGATCTTTTCCTTTATGAAAAGACGAACAAAGGATTTATCAAATTATAAAAAGAATCGAGCACATTATCCCCGCGGGGGATTTGGCTTGCCGCAGCTGCCGTCTTTGGCTTCCGTTTCCGGTTTGTCCGGCATCGATAAGCGCTGCTTGCGAATCATGCTTCCCGGTCTGGCGGGCTGATTCCAGCGAATTCGTACGATTTCCATCGGGTGGGAACATACGGACTTGGGCAGACCGTCGAGCGTCTGGATTTCGTCAATCGTCTGCGGATACGGAGCGATTCCCGGTCCAAACAGTTCGACCGGCGTTCCGGCTTCGAAATGATTTTTGACCTGAATTTTCATCCAGCCATCTCTTGGCTCTTCCAGAACGTAGCCAATGTATTCCTGGGTGACCGATTCATCGTGTCTTCGATACAGCTGTACGTTCTGATCGGGCAGTCCATTATAAAAGCCTGGACCCGCCGGACGATTTTCCGCCCGGGCCAGTTCCGCGGAAATCTCGGCTAAAAATTCCTGCGTAATCGTCTGTCCGCTTTCGATGGCATCGATCAGGCGGCGATACGCCCCGACCACCACGGCCAGGTAGTAATCCGACTTCATGCGTCCTTCGATTTTGAGCGAAGCGACGCCCGCATGAATCAGGCGTTCAATATATTTTGCTGCCTGCAAATCCCGGCTCGACATCGAATACGGGGTTTCGTCGCGGCTGATTTTTTCATTCTGTTCGTCAAAGAGTTCGTATTTCCACCGACAGCTCTGCGCGCAGCCGCCGCGGTTGGCATCGCGGTCCGTCATATGATTGGATAGCACGCAGCGCCCGGAATAGGAAATGCACATGCCGCCGTGAATGAAAACTTCAATCGGCATAATGTCCTGCGCACAAATCGCCTCGATACTGTCCAGATTCGTTTCGCGTCCTAAGACAACACGTTCAACGCCCTGTCTTTTCCAGAAGCGAACGGCAGCCGAATTGAGAATGGAGCGCTGCGTGGAAATGTGCACTTCAAACTGGCGGCCGTCCATGTGGAGCGCGTGCGTAATGATCGTAGGCGAAGCGCTGATGATCGCGTCAATTCCCGCGTCGTTTAACGCACGCAAATAGTCGTCCAGTCCCTGCAGATCGTCCGAATGCGGAATGATATTGACCGTGACATGCACTTTCGAATGGTGCTCGTGGGCAAACGTACAGAGCTCGGCGATCTGGTCCAGAGAAAAGTTCGAAGCCCTGGAGCGCAGAGAAAACGACTGGCCGCCGATATAGACCGCGTTGGCTCCATAAAGGATTGCGGTTTTTGCTTTCGAAAGATTGCCGGCCGGAGCAAGCAGTTCAACGTGTTCCATGGCTTTTCTCCTTTCGAATTAATGACGAGCTTTTCCAAATCGTACTGGAAATCGCCTCTTTCTGCTTGGGACTCAGAGCATCCGTTCCTTCAGTCAGCAGCGTTCGATACGCCTTAAGCATGTCGAGTCCCCAGGTGTTGCCCATGAGCAGACAGTCAATGCGATAGCGCTGCAGTCCGGCTTCCCGCAAAGGAAGCAGATATTCGCCCGCCTGGAACACTTCATCGGAAAGAACATGAGTTCCCAGATGATCCTGCCAAACCGGCATGCGTCCGTGACGGTTCATTTCCCGAAGGGTATACAGACGGCCCTCCTGAAAGTCTTCAGGCTTTTCGATCTGATGGAGATAATTGGAGAGCAGTCCTCTTCGGCTTTCCATCCAGGAATAATGGCCGGCACAAAGCAGTTCGCAGCTTGGACACGTTTTTACGCAGGCAATCAGTTCCGCTTCACTTAGTTCATGCGAAAGCGACTGCGCTTGTGTTCCCTGTCTGGCAAAGAAACTGGCGTCTTCCCCGCTGCAAAGCAGCGTTTCCGGCTGAACAATCAGAAGAGAAAGCGTTTCTGGATTGTACGCGTACGCAATTTCCAGCCAGCCGTCATCCGCGACATACAGGCCGTCGACCCCCATCTTCGCCAGCTGTCCAAACGCCTCTGTGCAGGCTTGCAGTCTGGGCTGCTCGATCATGGCTAAGAGGTTGATATACACCTGAATTCCCGCTTCATGCATGCGCCTGACCAGCGCGGGGAGCTGATTCCAATCCGTTACGGCTCGCGTACGGGCGCAAAAGGGTTCTATGCCAAGAACGATCGCATCGGGTCTGGCTTCGATTATGGTCTCCAGATCTTCCAGACTGTCCAGAGCAAGAATGAACATACGGACTCCTCCATTTCCTTTCCATTATAATTACTGACTTCAGCCTGTCCAATTTCACAGACCGGCCGCTTTTCCATCCCTGTACCCCGACCCGTCCGAGTCTGGTCGTACTGGCACATTCCAATATTTATTCATCTGGGATTGTCTTGTCTTTGCCTCAGTCGCCTGACGGATCGGGCAGCGACAGTCTGACTGCGAACCCGTTTTTCGAAAGCCTTTTCAACCTTTTGTACTTTTCCTGAACAGATCTGGCTACAATGATAGACGGATAGAAAAAGGAAGGAGCTGCATGCTCATGATTAAACTGCTTGAAAAACGTCCGGACGGAATCTGTCTGTACGAAATGGAAAACGATCAGCTGCGCGTTCTCGTTACCAGCTATGGCGTAACGCTGATTGAGATCGACATGAAAGACGAAAACCAGAAGAAGACGAATGTCATTCTGGGTTACGAAACGATCGATGACTATATGGCAAAATCCGGCACCTATTTTGGTGCGCTGGTCGGCCGTGTCTGCAATCGTCTGGCCAACGGCGAATACACGCTCAACGGCAAGCACTACCATGCTGCCGTTAATAACGGTCCCAACTCCCTGCATGGCGGTCTGGAAGGATTTTCCTACAAAAACTTCGATTCAAAAATCGAAGGCGACAAGCTGATCTTCACCTACGTTTCCAAAGACGGCGAAGAAGGCTATCCCGGAACGCTCACGCTCCACTGCACGCTCGAACTTGTCGACAATACTCTGCGTATTTCCTACGATGCCAAGTCCGATGCCGATACGCTGCTCAACCTCACCCAGCACACCTACTTCAACCTCAACGGCATGGAGGAAGATGCGGGCGATCATTTGATGAAAATTTCGGCCATTCGTCATGGTCTCGTCGATCCGGATGGCCTTTGCATGGGCAAGTTCCGGGAAGTGGAAGGCACACCGCTCGATTTCCGCGACTTTGCACCCGTGAAACAGGGCTTTGATCAGAGCGACTGGAACGTGAAAAACGCCAACGGCATCGACCACCATTTTGTTCTCGAAACCGGATCCCCGGCTCTGATCCTCACCGATCCGAAATCCGGACGAACCGTAGAAGTCGAAACGACTCTGCCGGGCGTTCAGGTCTACTCCGCCAACTACGTGGAAAATCACCCGGGCCGCGACGGCAAAACTTATAACCAGCACTGGGGCGTAGCGGTCGAACCGCAGATGCTCCCCGACTCCATTCACAATCAGGAACATCCCGATGTCATCCTCAAAAAGGATGAACCGTTCCACGAAGAAATTTTGTATCGTTTCTATACGAAATAATGATTTCCTGCCAAAAAGACAGCCGGCTTCCCGCAAGGGAAACCGGCTGTTTTCATTTGGGGCTGAATCGTCGCTTAATTCTTGTTTCTAAGCAGGATTTTAATCGGCTCCGGCTTACTTTTTCTTTCGGCGGGCCTTGAACAGACGACGGCGCTTTGCCTTCTCCTTGGCAATCGAAGGCTCATGTTTCACCGGTCCTTCTTCTGCTTTTGTTTCCGGCTGGGAAGGCTCTTTCACCGAATCGACATCTTTTGCGGAATCGGCTTTCTCATCTGCTGCGGCAGGAACCGCATCTTCTTCGGACTCGACTTTACCAGAAGTCTCATCTGCTGAAGCTTCGTCGGACTTCTCTTCTTTCGCATCCATTTTCTCTGTCGATTGAGCGGACGTGTCTTCGTCCGTTTTCGATTCGTTCGGATTGGATGCAGGCGTTGCTGCCGTCTCTTCAGCATTCTGTTCCTCGCTGGGTTCTTCGAGGATTTTCTGGGCGATCTGCAGCACGTCAAACGTCAGTTCCTCTTGCGGATCGGCTTCGAGCGGGGAGGGCTGATCTTCATCATTCGTCTTTTCCAGAGTCAGATCGACCAGAACGGATTCGGTTTCCGTCTTTTTGGAACTGCTTGTATCCATCTCAGCCGTTTCGACCTTCGTCTCATCGGTTTCTTTCACTTCTTCTTTGCTCAAGATCTGCGTACTGATCTGCTCTTCAGGCGTCGTCGTATCGTCCAGTGTTCCTTCTTCTTCGATTTCAGACGAATCCGAAGACGCACTCGGTGTTTCTTCTTCGATTTTCTGAAGATCGCTTTGACGATCCGGGAGGTCGCCAAACGTAATCATGAAGTTGACCATACGATACTTCGAGGCGCTCAGGCGATCGCGCGGATCGGTCGGCGTCATCCAGGAATCGATGCCGCCCACGCCCATATGTTCGGAAGCAATCCGGACATACGTACCGGTGGAGAATCCAAGTTCTTCCTGGTGATCGGCTTCTTCGAGCTGTTCAAACGAATACGGCAATACCGAAACTTCCAGCGGCTGTGCGATCCGGCTGAAGCGGATCTTTTCGTCGTGGTCGAACAGAGTCAGATCCCGCACGCCGGTACGGTTTCCAGTTTCCTGCGGACGAAGATAGGGCTGTACGTTGTTGGACGCCGTATCTTCAAAAACATCCAGACGGGCACCGACCGAACGGTCACAGTAGTTTTCCATCGGCCCGTAGCCGTAATACTGGAAATGATCCGCAGCTTTCGGCAGTTTGAATTCCATGCCAAAGACCGGCAGATCCGGCAAATAGCGGCTTGGCGACATTTCCAGTTTCACGCCAAGAATGCCTGGCGCGCTGACCAGATACGTCAGGGTGCACTTGTTATTGTTGAGCGGATACGGCAGGCCGATTTCATACGTGATCTGCGCATAGCCCAGTTCTTCGTCAATCTGGATTTCCCGGCTGATGGCTCTCGAAAAGAGCGATGCACTGTACCAGATCGCCGATCCCTGATCGAAGTCGCTGCCGCGGTCATTATCGGTCCAGGCGTGAGCGAATACGGGTCGAGGCATGGCCTGCAGCCATTCCTGATCGCCGCTTTTCATGGATACAAGTCCCTTCTGGCTGAACAGGAAGCGGACGTTTTCGAATTCCGCACCGAAGTATTCTTTGCCCTGCACAAACTTCATGCCTTTGCCAAGCAGCGTGGAATGGCGGAGTCCAGACAGAACGTGCTGTCCAAACGAGACTTCATGACCGGCTTTGGCCCAGGGCTGATCGTTCTTCAATATGGCGGAAACGGTCAGTACGCTTTCTCCCTGATACTGTTCCCAGTTCAGCGGGATATGGCGATGTCGGCCCGGTTCGATCCGGACTTCAAATTCGGTCTGTCCGACAATCTGATCGCGGACTTTCTGGGTCGCGATAAAGCGGTAGCCGTTTGTGTTTTCAAAGAGATTGTTATTGAGAATATCGACGCCGGTTTCGTTAGGAACAATGCGAATCGGGGCGTACAGCGCTTTGACTTCCTGCATTTTGGCAGAAGGGGTATGGTCCGCAAACAAAATGCCGTTGCCGCTGAAGCTGCCGTTGTTGGGAAAATCGCCAAAGTCGCCGCCATACCCAATCATCGAAACCCCGTTCTTTTCGGTCGGCATAGCCTGATCGGCAAAGTCCCAGATAAAACCGCCCTGATACTGGCGGTACGTCTCGAGCTGGGCATAGCGGAACATGCCGCCCAGAGAGTTGCCCATCGCGTGCACGTATTCGCAAAGAATGACCGGTTTCTCCGGCTTGGAAAGCAGGATCGATTCAATTTCTGCCGGTGACGCGTACATGCGGCTGATGATATCGGTGCAACCGCTGTAATCCTCATTGCGGAAGCAGCTCTCATAATGAACCGGACGATCCGGATCGGCCAGACGCAGCCAGGCGGCTTCTTCAAGCAGATTGTCGCCGTACCAGCTTTCGTTGCCTAAAGACCAGATCAGGATGGACGGATGGTTTTTGTCCCGCTCGTACATCGCCTGCGCGCGTTCGAGAACCGGCTTGCGCCATTCGGGCGAATCGCCGGGCAGCGGATTGGTCGGCTCTTCCGTAAAGCCAGCCTGCCACGTCCCGTGCGTTTCCAGATTGGCTTCATCCATCACGTACAGACCGTACTGATCCGCCAGATCGTACAGAGCGTCCTGATTCGGATAGTGCGAAGTCCGGATGGCATTGATGTTGTTCTGCTTCATCAAAATCAGATCCGCTTCGATTTCTTCGGGAGTCTGAACGCGGCCTTTGCCATAGGAAAACTCATGCCGGTTTGCGCCATGAAGCATCAGACGCTTTCCGTTTAAAAGCATGATGCCGTCCTTAATTTCGATGGAGCGGATGCCGACGTTCTGATGAATCGTTTCGGCGATCTGACCATCGGCATCGAGTACATCGATTTCAAGGGTATACAGATCCGGCCGTTCTGCGGACCAGGGATGGAAATCATCGAGCGTCAGCTTAATGGAACGCGATTCAACGGTCTGCGAAAACATGAGCGATCCAGCGGGATCGAAAAGACGCAGAGCGAAGCTTTGCGCGTCGTGATCCGCAATCTGTACAAGAATGGAGGCCGTGCTGTCGGTATCGGAAATGCGGGTGCGTACGGAAAGATCTTCCACATACGCCGACCCATGTCCCTGAAGTTCTACATTGCGGAAAATGCCTCCAAAGCGGAAAAAGTCCTGATCTTCCAGCCACGATCCGCTCGAAAACTGGAAGACGAGAACCGCCAGACGGTTCCCCTTCTCTTTTAAAAGCGAGGTAACGTCAAAAGCGGACGGTGTAAACGAATCCGTCGAATAGCCGACAAATTCCCCGTTCAGCCACACGTAAAAGGCGCTTTCCACGCCATGAAAAACGAGATCCACCTGCTCTCTGGCCAGCGTTTCATCCAGATCAAAGTCCAGAACATAGCGCATGTGCGGATTGCGGGACCAGACTTTTCCATACGGTACCTCTTCCTGTCCATCCCATGGGTAGGCAGTATTGGTGTACTGATTTTTTCCATAGCCCTGCGTCTGAAAATGGGCCGGCACGAGGACATCGTCAAAATCCGAAACATCCGTCGAATTCAAAACGAAACTTTCCGAAAGCGTGGGCGAAACATCCTGTTCTTCACTGTAGGCGCCTTTCCAGACACCGTTTAAAGACTGAATGGCCGTATGTTCAGGAATGGAACGCTTGAGCGAAGCGTGCGGCGGTTTTCGGTTGACCTGGGTCACATTTGGGGTTTCCAGCCATTTTATGGAAACGTTCATAACTAAGCTTTTCTCCTTATCCAAAGCGGCTCTGCCCTTGCATTGTGCATCGGAAGACGAAGTATTTCATAAATCCGGAACGATAATGAATTCAAGGAATCCTTTTAAGTCCAGTCTTTCCGCATAAAACCGATCCAGACAGAGCAGTTTATATCACATGTAAGCTTCGGGCATCGTTCGACCGTTCTGATTTTTCTCGTTGGGTCCGTTCGAAACGATCGTAAGAACTCCAAGAACAGAAGCAGCTGTCAGGCTGATCGCGATTTGCACAAAGCTTTCATGATTTTTGCCTGTGTATGTTTATTTTATTACATACAGAGACAATGTCGATGTCCAGCCCTGTGGGGCAGCCGGCTTTTCCCGTTTCCCTGATTCCGGATGTACGGTCTTTGGTAAGCGTCAAATAAAAGACGGGTATTTTCTCGACCGCCTCCTTGGGATAATTC
>NZ_JBKXLD010000014.1:0-32061 GCF_047010065.1 Allobaculum sp. | reverse complement strand
CCCTTATGCAGTGCCGTGCCTTCCGGGACGGACTGGGAGGCAACTTTGCCGGATCCGCTGACTTTGACCTGAATGTTGGTCAGCTGCCAGAAGGCAGTCACATCCTTGAGCGTCCAGCCGGTCATATCCGGCATGACAATTTCATCGCCGTTCGTCATTAAGAGAACGCGGTCCTGCGAATTGACCGTGGAATCCGCTGCCGGATACTGACCAATAACGGTATCGCCATTGCCCAGAATCAGGGATTTCAGACTCATTTCGCCCAGTTTCTGTTCGGCATAGCTGCGCGTGTGGCTGGTCAGCGTCGGCATGGTCCAGGACGTCCAGGTACTCTGATCTGCCGAATCGGACTGCTCATTGTCATAGTTGACGCCGGCAGTCTTGAGTGCGGCTTTCATGATGTCCTGGAAGTAGCTTCCCGAATAGTTCAGATAGTTCGGCCCCTGCATGCCCCAGAAAACCATCACCTGCGGATCGTCGGCAGGAGCGGCGCCCATGACGGTCGATGTGTAGTTGGTTTTGTCATAGCCGCCAATATTCGGATTGTAAATTTCACCCGTACCGGTCTTGATTGCAATGTCGATGCCGTCAATGGTGAATCGCTCACCGGTCATGCCGGCATCGCCGACATGGACCATGAGCTGACGGACTTTCTGTGCCGTTTGGGCTGAAATCGGATGGCCGGTGCATTCCGGAGAAAACTGTTCGATGACCTCGCCGGTATCGCTGTCGAGGATGGAGTCCACAAGATAGGGCTTCATCATTTTTCCATCGTTGAAGATCGCGGTATACGCCTGACAAAGTTCCAGGGCGGTCAGCGAAGAGGCCTGACCAAAACCAGTCGAAAGGTAGTCGGTGGCCTGCGAATAGTTGCCGACCCCGGTCAGTTCGTTAATGAACGGAGAGCCGACGGGCTTATACAGACCGAAGGCGTCGAGATAGCTGGCAAACGTCTGCTGATCGAGGTAATTGGTCAGCAATTCGCAAATCGCGATGTTAGAGGAGTGTGCAAGACCATCCGCAAAGGTCAGCGTACCGTAGTCTGTGCCCAGCGCATCGTTAATCGGCGGATACTGCGTTTCGGCCTGACTGCCGACGCGGGTGATCTTGTTTGTGACCGGATCGACGGTGTAGTAAAACGATCCGGCGCGATAGTAAGTATCTTCTGAGGGATAGACGCCGGAGTCGATGGCAGCTGCGTAGACGAGCGGCTTTACAACGGAACCTGGCTCGAAGAGAGCCTGCGAAATGTTGTCGGCGGTTTCCGGCAGAACGAGGTGTGTGTTCTGGTCATAGGTCGGATAGGAACCCCAGCCGAGAATCTTGCCGGTTTTTACCTCGACGACAATGGCCCACGCCTGGGAAGCATTGGATTCATTCATGGTTCTGGAAAGAACCGATTCGATCGTTTCCTGGAGGTTCAGATCAAGGGTCAGCTTGACTTTGTCGCCGTTTTCGCTTTCGCGCAAAATCGTTTCGCTTCCTGGCAGGATCTGGTCAGCCTGCGTAGCAGTGTACTGACGCAGCCCGTTCTTGCCGCTCAGATAGGCGTTCATCGTCTGTTCGAGCCCGAAGCGGCCGGTGATCGTACCGGTGTTGTCATCGTTGGTCGCAAAGCCGATGGCCTGCGAAGAAAGCGGCGTGGTCGGATAGGTACGGCGAACGTCTTCGATAAAGCTCATGCCGGGAATTTTCATGGATTCGAGGCGGAGTTTCTGTTCTTCCGTAATGCGTTTTGTGCCGGTACCCAGCTCAATCTGCGAGTAGCCGTTTTCCTGCGCGTTTTTCAGACGCTTGAGAATATCGTCTTCGTCAATGACGTCGCCAAGGACATCCTTGAGCGCCTTGGCGAACGCTTCGGGATCTTCGACGTACGCGTCGACGAGCTTGGCGTCCGCTGCTTCCAGAGCGGCCTGTACCTGTTCGCTCTGCCCGCTGGCCTTGCCCTGACTGATCAGGTTATCGCGCTGGCCCTGGATAATCTGGTCATCGCGTTCTTTTTCGTCCGGAGTACGGTTGTCGAAGTTGGCTGCGATGGTGTAGGCCTTGGCGGACGTGGCGATGATCTGATTGTTTCGATCGACGATGTCGCCGCGCAATCCGGAAATCGTCTGGGTGATTACCGAATTTCGAACGGCGGGGTTCAGCACGCTGTATCCGGTCCACAGATGCTGCTTGCTGATCATGGTCATGCCGACAGCACTGACGGATACGGCAATACAGAGAAAAAACACAACGCCCATCAGGCGAATGCGCGAGTCAAAGGTTAAGATTCCCCGTTTTTTCTTTGGGGATGCCTCAGGCTTTTTTCTGGCTGCAGGTTTGTTTTCTTTTTTATTGCGGGCCATGGCAGCCTCCTTTCGTATGGTAGATGGATACTCTCTTTTCTTTTTTTCAGTACGCCGATATGGGGCTTTCCAAAGGAAAGAGAGGAGATGTTTTCGTGAATAAAATATTCCGCCCTACAGAATAAACCGATTTTTCAAAACGACCTTAAATCTTACAAAACGTGCAGGATCTGCAGGGTGATTTTTTTTGGAGCGCTCTGCACAAGCGGCAGAGCAGTATGCGTACAGGGAAGATGAATACGTGCAAGGAAGATAAATAGCAGAAGAAAAAAAGGAAAGAGCAGCTGGAACGCTCTGAGTGACAGAGAATTGTCAGCTGCTCTGCAAGGTACAAAACAGAAATTGAAGCTAAAGCAGTTCCGGTTACTTGGAATAGTAGTAAACGTTGGCCTGGTTGTCTGATACCTGACCTTCAAGCATTCCAAGTACTCGGGACTTTTCTTCGAGCTGAGCGATTTCGGTCTGCAGATCGGAAATCGCCGTATTTTTTTCATTAATCTGCGAAACGAGTGCCTGGTTTTCCACCGATTTTGTCGTACTCATCTGACGAACGAAAAGACGGGTGGTTAAAGCACCGATACCGGTGATCACAGCACATGCGATGATGAGCTTTTTCCAGAACCCATACTTGTTCTTCGATCGCAGAGCGCGTTTATGCGTTTTCTTCCTTGTCTGCAATTCGTTCAACTCCCCTTAATTTTGCGCTGTGCGCGCGATTGTTTTCTTCAAGCTCTTCTGCCGTAGACTGAATCGGTTTTCTATTGATTAAGCGATATTCCAGTTCTTCATCCCCTGCGATTGGAATGCGCCGATTCACTTTTTTGGGCAGTGCAGCCGCCGCGAACGCCTGCTTGACTATGCGGTCTTCAAGAGAATGGAAGGTAATCACAGCCATTCGGCCGCCGACTTTCAGTCTTCGCAGTCCCTGTTCAAGCGCACTGCGCAGCTGCGGAAGTTCGCGGTTGACCTCCATGCGAAGCGCCTGGAAGGTCTGTTTGGCCGGATGGCCTTTTTTCTTCAGAACAGCGGCGGGCAGAGCCTGCCGAATGAGATCGCTGAGCTGAAAGGTTGTTTCGATCGGCGCTACTTCTCGAGCCTGAAGAATCGCGTTGACAATGCGATTCGCATTGGGCTCTTCGCCGTATTCCCGCAAAACACGAAGAAGTTCTTCGCGGGAATAGGTATTGACGATACAGGCGGCGTCCAGAGTCTGGCTCTGGTCCATTCGCATGTCCAGACGGGCATCGAATCGATAGGAAAAGCCGCGTTCGGGATCGTCAAACTGCGGAGACGATACGCCAAGATCCATGAGAATTCCGTCTACTTTTCCGACGTGCAGCCGGTCAAGTTCGCGGTCCAGATCTTCAAAAGGCGCGTGAATCAGCGTGAACCGATCGGAGATGGCTTCCAGCCGAGGCCGGCTTTCATCAATCGCCTGCTGATCCAGATCGAAGGCGTAGAGGTGACCGTGCGGAATTCGCTTGAGAATTTCGCTCGAATGACCGCCGCGTCCAAGGGTGCAGTCGATATAAATGCCGTCTTCACGGATTTCCAGCAAATCGATCGATTCTTTAAGAAGCACGCTGATATGTTCCATTCCAAAACCTCCGGACTAATCGAGAAGTCCGGTCAGATTTTCTGCAAACTTCTCATAGGACGGAAGCATTTCGTCCTGAAGAGCAAGCCAGCGTTCCTTGGCCCAGATCTCCACGTGGTTAGCAACACCGATAACGTAACATTCCTTCACCAGTCCAGCTTCGGCGATCAGAGAAGCGGGAATCAGGATGCGTCCCTGTGCATCGGGTTCCACTTCGGTCGCTTTGGCCATGAAAAAACGCATGAACATGCGTGCGTCCGGATTGGTAGAAGGGAGGGAGGACTATTTTGTGTACACGCTGGTCCATTCTTCAAGCGTGTAGACATTGAGGCAGCCGTCCATGCCGCGAGTCACGTAAACGCGCTCGCCAAGTTCTTCACGGAATTTAGCGGGCATGATCAACCGCCCCTTACGGTCGATGTTGTGCGTGTATTCGCCCATGAACATGTGTCATCACCCCCACTTTCTGACACAACTTCCTACTTTGTAGGTGCATTATACCCCCTGCACCCTCTTTTCTCAATTCAAATCCCAAAACGGGACAAGATTAAAAGAAAGAGTCAAAAATTAAAGACCTTTAAAATTGGCTTTAAATAAAGCCTGAAAAAGTGCTTGACAAATTTAGAAAAAGGGAAAGTGGGACAAAATGGCGGGAAAGAGCCGCTTTTGACCACACTTTCCCACCGCAAGGCAGAAACGGTTCCAAAACGGGCGCAAAAAGGCAGAAAAAAGACCCGCTTTTTCCAAATTGAACGAAGCGGACGAAAGCCAGAAAACGACAGAGCAGAAGGAAAGTGGAAGCGGATCAAAACAGTTTTTCTTCAGAAACGGATCGTTTTTGGGAGCGCCGGATTAAGGATTGACGCGCAATGCCTGCTGATGCGGCCAAAAGGCTCTGTTTTCCTTTTGGCATTTTGCTCAATATGACCAGACTGTATTTTTCCTCGAGTCGTACAATTCAGATAAGCCATACAGAATTGTTCTGCCCGCGGATAACGAGCAGAAGCAGAAAGGATGGAAGACTGAATATGAAAATCGATTTTTCAAAACCATTAAGCGATCAGCAGAAAGAAAAAGTTCAGAAAGTACTCGATGCGCAGGGAGATCCTATTCAAACGGCGATCCAGATGAATGAAAATCCAGATGACATTTACGTCTGGACGATGCAGGAACTCGAGGAAGAACGCCAGAGTCTGAATGCGAAAGCAAAGGAAGGCATGACTCCCGAACTGATGCACGGAATCAATCGTCTTTTTGAAAAGGAAACCAGTCTGCGCAAAGCCTGGGAAGACTGGAAAAAAGAACAGCCAAATCGAAAATAGATACTCTCTTCATTCAATAAGAGCTGCATAGGAAAGCGGAGAAATTTCGCTTGCAGGACCAGTTTGATCAATCCAAAAAAATAATCGCCTTTTTCCAAAGACAAAGTGCTTTCTGTCGAAAGGACAGGAATCCCGAAGTCTGGAAGAAGGCGAATTTTATTTCTCAATAGATATTCAGATGCCGGAAATATTCAGAGGCCTATCAGAGAAGCAGCTGCTCCGGAACGAAACGTATAAAAGAAAGAATCCTCGTGGCGAAGTATTTGAAATAATAGGTTAATCAGTTATTCAAACAGTTAAAATGTCGAAATTCACTCTTGAAAGCCGTTATGAGGATGTACACTGTAAAAGTAATGCATCACGCAAAGCGAGCTATTCGAAAAAGCGCAAAAAAAAAGAGCACGATGCTCTCAAATGTGAATACGGCTCCGGTTAAGGATCCTTATCTGAACTCGCTTTGTAGGTTTACTGTAACGCAACACCATTTGTCCGTCAAGAAAGGAAATGAAGTATGAATGGAGATTATTACATTGGGCTTGACCTGGGAACAAGTTCCGTTGGCTGGGCGGTAACAGATCCGGATTATCATTTGCTGCGAATTCGGGGTCACGTTGCTGCAGGTGTTCGGCTGTTCGAAGAAGGAAAAACAGCTGCGGATCGAAGGCTGAGCCGAGGAGCCAGACGTCGAACAGACCGGATGCAGGCACGGATTAAGTATGTGCGCAGATCGCTGTCTCCTTTGATCGACCGCGTAGACCCTGATTTCTATCTTCGCAGAGAGGAAAGCATGCTCTGGGAAGAAGATAAAACGTCGAAAGAAAAGTACTCGATCTTTGGGAAAAATGGGATGTCTGATTCCGAATTCTATAAAAAATATCCGACAGTTTCCCACCTCATTGTCGATATGATTCGTCATCCGGAAAAGCATACGGATCCACGAGAATATGCGATTGTGATCGAACAGAAATTCAAGCACAGAGGCAATTTCCTGCTCAATGGAAAATTCGATGATCCATCTGCCGATTTCGATGAAATGTATAAGCAGTTTGCAGACTGTGTAAATGAAACGTGGCAGGACACAGAGGATGGAGTCTCCTCGCACGTTGATTTCCCAGCTTCTGAGTCCGTAAAAGAGATTCTTACCGACAAGAACAAGTCGATCAGCGAAAAATCCAGCAAGCTCATTGACTTATTCATGAAGGACTCTTCCTCCAGAAAATGGACCAAAGAAGAGAAAAATCGAATAAAAGCAATTCTTGGACTTCTCTGCGGTAAAAAGGAAGATTTGTTTAAAATCTGGCCTGAACATCCGCTGCGGACAGAAGAACAGAAGAGCTTTTCGATTTCCTTACGCGAAAAAGATCTTGAAGAGTCAATCCAGGAAATTGCGGATCGTCTCACCGAACCCGAAATAGAACTGCTCGAATCCATTGCGCAGATTTTTGACTGGCAGCAGCTGGAATCGATTTTGAAAGATCGAAGCGGTCAGACTTGTTCGTATCTTGCGGAGGCGAGAGTCAGCCAGTATGAGCAGCATCGCGAGGATTTACAACAGCTGAAAAAGCTTCTTAAGGCTGCGGATAAAAAAGCGTTTAATGCGTTTTTCCGTGAATATCCCGCCAAGCCGGATAACTATTCTGGCTATGTCGGCTCTGTGAATTCATCGAGCGCAGGCAAGAAAAGAGGAGCCAAGATCACGCAGGATGATTTTTACCAGGGGGTAAAGAAAGTTCTGAAAAAGCTGGATTTCAAAGAATTATCAGAATCTAATAAAGCGGAACTGGAAGAGATGAAGCAGGATATCCTTCATAAAATTGAACTCAATCAGTTCATGCCAAAGCAGATGACCAGCAAAAACGGGGTTATCCCAAATCAGGTTCATCTGAAGGAACTGAATAAGATTCTTGAGAACGCTTCGATGATCTTCCCCGAATTTCGTGAAAAAGATGAATCCGGGTACACACTTGCCGAACGTCTTTCCATGCTCTTTTCATTTCGCATTCCGTACTATATTGGACCGCTTGGTCAGGGAAAAGAGTCTGGCACGTCATGGGTAGTCTGGAATGAAAATCAGACCGCTGGACCAGTGTATCCATGGAATATGGAACAGAAGATTAATCAGGAAGCAACCTCGCGAGCGTTCATTCACCGAATGCTTCGGACGTGTACGTATCTTCCTGAATACCAGGTGCTGTCGGATCATTCTTTGCTGTACGAAAAATTCAAGGTTCTCAATGAGCTGAATAATCTGAAGATCGATGGAAATCCTCTCACGCCTGAGCTTAAGCAGCGACTGTACGAGAGTGAATTCCTGAAAGGGAAAAAAGTTACCCAGAAGAAAATTCGAAAATTCCTCGTTGAAGCCCAGCTAATGGATCACGAACAGGCTGCCGAAGCTGTGATTTCTGGAATCGATGGAGACTTCATAAATAAACTGGGAACAGAACGATTCTTTTGCGAAGTGCTGGGAACGGAACGGCTTAATGACTCCCAAAGAGCAATGGCGGAAAAAATTGTCTACTGGTCCACTATTTACGAAGAGGGCGGTTCCTTTTTGAAAAAAGCAATCTGCTCAGAATTCCCGGAATTAACCCCTAAACAGATTAAGCGGATTCTTGGAAATCGATTCAACGGCTGGGGAAGATGCTCAAGAGAATTCCTCGAAATGGAAGGAACGGATTCTCAAGGAAACGAATCGACAGTAATGGGATTCCTCTGGTCGACAAACGATAATCTAATGCAGGTTCTGAGCGATAAGTATTCATTCCGGAAGACAATTGCCGAAAACGCTGCTAAAGAACAGAAATCGCTTTTTGAAATCAGCCATGAGGATCTGGATGGACTTTACCTGTCTGGACCTGTTAAACGGATGATCTGGCAAACGATCAGAATTCTCCGCGAAATCACAGGTCTGATGGGAAAGGCGCCTAAAAAAGTGTTTGTCGAAATGGCGAGGGAGAGTCAGGAAAAAGGAAAGCGGACAGTATCCCGAAAGAATCGATTCAAAGAGCTGTATAAGTCGATTAAAGATGATACCCATCACTGGCTTTCAGAAATTGAAAACATGGAAGAGAGTCTGCTTCAAAGAAAAAAGGTCTATCTTTATCTGACTCAGCAGGGACGCGATGCCTACACTGGTCAGCCAATTGATTTTGAAAAACTGCTCCAGACAAACAGCGAATATGATATTGACCATATCTACGCACAGCGCTGGGTAAAAGATGATTCTCTCGAAAACAATCTTGTGCTCACCAACAAACAAACGAACAGCGATCTGAAGAAAGATCGATATCCTTTGCCTCTGGAAATTCAGGCGAAAATGACGCCTCTGTGGAAACAGTGGCTGAAGGCGGGTCTGATTACGCAGGAAAAATTCAATCGCTTAACAAGAAGAACCGGATTCACAGATGATGAACTGGCAGGTTTTATCAATCGTCAGCTGGTAGAAACCCGTCAGGGTACGAAAGTTCTCGCTGCGATTCTTAAACAGACATCTCCAGATACTCAGATCGTGTATTCGAAAGCGTCGAATGTCAGCGCCTTCCGAAAACAGTTTGAGATTCCTAAGATCAGAGATTTGAACAATCTCCATCATGCGGTCGATGCTTATCTCAATATCGTAGTCGGAAATGTATTCTCTGTTCGCTTTACCGATAGCCCCGTTCGCTTTGTTAAAGAATTCAGAGACGGTACGCAAAAATATAATTTGAAAAAGCTCTATGACTACCCGGTAACGCGCGGATCAGAATCTGCATGGGTTCCAGGAGAAGCAGGAACAATCGCCACAGTAAAAAGAGTCGCCTTTAAAGGAACTCCGCTGGTTACCCGCCGAACGGTTTCTAATCGCGGATCGCTTAGCGATGTGCAGCTTTGCCCAGCCGAAGAGAGAAAAGAAGGAACCTACTATATTTCCAGAAAACGAGATGCAGCGGATCCAGGCAAGTATGGATACTATGACAAGGTCCGAGGGGCAACGTTCTTCCTGGTCGAATGTCAAATAAAAAATAAAAGGGAACGAATGATTTTGCCGCTGACTCTCGTGGATAAACAGAGATACACAACAAAGGAAGAATTGGATATCTATTGTCGCGACATTCTGCATCTGGAAGCTCCTTCTGTGAGATTGATGAATATCCATCCCAAAAGTCTCCTTCGTATCAATGGGTATCCATTGATGCTGACAGGAAGATCTGATGTGCGCCTCATCTTCCAAAATGCAGTTGAACTGATTTTGCCGGCAAAGGATCAGATCTATCTTTCAAAAGCAATTTGGCCAGACAATAATGGGGAATATAAATTCTATTTAAAGTCGGTTTCCAAAAGAAGAAATATTGAGCTCTATGATTCACTGATTGCAAAATTTTCTTCACCGATTTTTGAGAAAATCCCTCGAGCTTTTGCCGAAAACACCATTTCTAAAAAACTGGAAAGCGCACGCCCTGCCTTTGTAAGTCTCTCGGAAAAAGAGCAAATTGAAGTGCTTTATAAGATTCTAAAGTCTTTTAACTCTTGGAATGATGAGTTTGCAAAAGACCATAGTGAATTCAGATTTTTGCCTGATCCTCGTCTGGGCCGAAACTTGTCCACTTGGCGAAAACAGACAGGCGATAAGAATAAAAACGCGGGCGAATGTGTTCTTGTGCTGCAATCGGTAACAGGGCTGTTCTCCAGAGAAATTGACTTGATGAAAGTATGAGCTGGAGAACAGTAGTCATCAGTTCAAATTCAAAACTGGATTTCCAGATGAATTATCTCGTTGTTCGAAGCAATGAGATTCAGAAGGTGTTCCTGGATGAGATAGCGGTGCTGATGATTGAGAGTACTGCCGTATCTATGACTGCTTACCTTCTGAATGAACTTATGAAAAGAAAAATCAAAGTGATTTTCTGTAATGAGAAGAGGCAGCCGGCTGGAGAACTCATCCCCTATTACGGATCGCATGATTCGAGCCGAAAAATCTATGAGCAAATCAATTTCAACGAATATGTCATGGATGATGTATGGCGAGAAATTATTAAAGAAAAGATACTGAATCAGGCAAAATTACTGGCCAGACTGGAATTGAAAGACAGGCAGCTTCAGCTGGAAACTCTGGCTCAGGAAATAGAGCCTGGTGATCCGACAAATCGAGAAGGACAAGCGGCAAAAGTGTATTTCAACGGTTTGTTTGGCACAGATTTCTCACGGAGAGAAGATACGGGCAGAAATGCGGCTTTAAATTATGGATACGCAATATTATTAGCGGCAGTCGATCGAGAAATATCGGCAAATGGCTATCTAACACAGCTAGGCATATCACATTGCAGTTCAGTGAATGCATATAATCTGGGATGTGATCTGATGGAGCCGCTGCGAGTGCTGATAGATTATTTAGTCGTGAAAAATCGGATCATTAGCTTTGGCAGCCGCGAAAAGCAGATCCTTTTAAGCTTACTATCACTGCCAGTTCGGGTAGCAAATCGTTCTGAAAAACTGATTAACGGGTTAGGAATCTATATCCGAAGCGTTTTCGAAGCGTTACAAACAGCAGACTGCAGCCGTATCCGCTTCTGCGAATTCGATCTGGAGCTGGGAATGGATGATTAACCGTTATATGAGAGTGCTTGTTATGTACGATCTGCCCATGGTCTCTCCAAAGAATCGCAAAGATTATCGGATATTTCGTACGAACTTGTTGAAAGGAGGTTTCTTTATGATGCAGGAAAGCATTTATGTGAAACTGGTGCAAAATCAGCAAGCGGCTGATGCAGCAATTTCCTATGTCAAAAAAGTAAAGCCTCCTGATGGATTGGTCCAAGCGCTCGTAATTACTGAAAAGCAGTATGCGAGAATCATATACATTCTTGGAGAATCAGTTTCGGATACAGTTTCGTCAATCGAGAGCGTGGTGATTCTGTGAGTTTAATGGCTTACTCGCCCTTCGGAATATCTGAACAGCTTTCTGAAAATCAGCCTTTAACGATTTGCTTGGAGAATCCAGCTCACTTCAGAAAGTTTGTAAAAGATCTTAACGATTTTTGCGACGGAATATCTGAGGAATTTGCGTTTTTGGATGGAGAAGGATCCAAATGGATTTCTCCATCTGAAATCCAAATAATCAGCAATCCGAGCTCTGTCGATTTTAACTCTCGACAGGTTTCCAATGCAGTTATAAAAGAAGCACGTCAGATATGTCAGGTTTATGAATTAGTCACAACAGAGATGCTGGCCACTTTTGGGCGGTTCTCGGAAGCTGTGATGGAAAAACTGCCATATCTGACAATCGCTTCAGATTTTAACGGGGATATTAATGGCTTTTTGAAGCTCTGCAACTTCCATTTTTCCCCAAATTTAGCCGGCGAAGATGATGTGAGCGTAATCCAGGAATGGATTAAAATCAGTTCGCAGCTTCTTCGCGACCGGCTGATGGTATTTCTCCATCCCAGTTCTTTTTACACAGAGACAGAATTGGACGAGATTGTTAAAACCTCCATACAGACAAAGATCGTCCTGCTCTTTATAGAATCAGCAGATGAAAAAGCGTATCCCAACGAAAATGTTTTAACTATTGATTCCGACCTTTGCCTGATCAAGAAAAGCAGGATAATAAGATAGAAGCTCGGTGAAGATGCTCTAAAAAGATTGTTTTATCAAACAAAATATTCTTTTTGAGGTCTGAGAGCTTTGTAATTTCAGAAGGCTGATCGCCGGATGCTGCGGCCAGATCCATGATGCCGCTGTCTGAGAGCTTTGTAATTTCAGAAGGCTGATCGCCCTCACCGCCTTTCTAAAAAGTCATACAGCCGTCTGAGAGCTTTGTAATTTCAGAAGGCTGATCGCCTTCTTAATGAGTCCGTTCAGCGCCCGCATAGTCTGAGAGCTTTGTAATTTCAGAAGGCTGATCGCCAGAGGCGAAGAGCTGACGGTGGACCTGGGCGTCTGAGAGCTTTGTAATTTCAGAAGGCTGATCGCCATAGTACCTTGCAGATACGGACGAAACCCCGTCTGAGAGCTTTGTAATTTCAGAAGGCTGATCGCCTTTCAGATCACGCACACAGTCAGGATTGGTGTCTGAGAGCTTTGTAATTTCAGAAGGCTGATCGCCGTTCATATCTTCCGCTGTAGCGCCAGAGATGTCTGAGAGCTTTGTAATTTCAGAAGGCTGATCGCCCAGAACAAGCATTTCGCCCCAGTCCGATGTGTCTGAGAGCTTTGTAATTTCAGAAGGCTGATCGCCCAAAGGGATTATCTCCAACGATATTAAGGGGTCTGAGAGCTTTGTAATTTCAGAAGGCTGATCGCCAGTCGATATTTACCGTTTTCAAGTTTTACCGTCTGAGAGCTTTGTAATTTCAGAAGGCTGATCGCCCGAAATACCCGCCGCCCGGGTACCTCTTGGGTCTGAGAGCTTTGTAATTTCAGAAGGCTGATCGCCGATGAGCCCGTCTGGGATTGGGACATCCCGGTCTGAGAGCTTTGTAATTTCAGAAGGCTGATCGCCAACAAAAGATGGCGCTATTCGCACGCCAGGGTCTGAGAGCTTTGTAATTTCAGAAGGCTGATCGCCCACCGAGGGGATCGGTCAGGTTTACGAAGTGTCTGAGAGCTTTGTAATTTCAGAAGGCTGATCGCCAAGTCAGAGCAGTTAAGCGCCGACTTGAGTGTCTGAGAGCTTTGTAATTTCAGAAGGCTGATCGCCTTGCCGCTTTGTCGACAATGCGTTTGATGTGTCTGAGAGCTTTGTAATTTCAGAAGGCTGATCGCCGGCGCGATCCAGCCAACGCCCTCGTACTTCGTCTGAGAGCTTTGTAATTTCAGAAGGCTGATCGCCGGCGCGATCCAGCCAACGCCCTCGTACTTCGTCTGAGAGCTTTGTAATTTCAGAAGGCTGATCGCCTAAGTATCCCGGTAGAGACGGAAGGCTCTGGTCTGAGAGCTTTGTAATTTCAGAAGGCTGATCGCCAAATACCTTTTGTCCCGCCCTTTCCTTATGTGTCTGAGAGCTTTGTAATTTCAGAAGGCTGATCGCCTTGGGTACAGAACATACTGGAGCTTTGCAGGTCTGAGAGCTTTGTAATTTCAGAAGGCTGATCGCCATTTCTGGCGGCAACCAAACGATCAAGTGTGTCTGAGAGCTTTGTAATTTCAGAAGGCTGATCGCCCATTCGTCTTCCTCGCTGTTCTCAGGGTGGGTCTGAGAGCTTTGTAATTTCAGAAGGCTGATCGCCAGCAGACTATTTGCTTCAGCCAGAGAAACCGTCTGAGAGCTTTGTAATTTCAGAAGGCTGATCGCCGATACATATGTTCGAAATTAAAAAAACATTGTCTGAGAGCTTTGTAATTTCAGAAGGCTGATCGCCTTCTGGAGGACGAATTCTCGATATAATCGTGTCTGAGAGCTTTGTAATTTCAGAAGGCTGATCGCCGAACGCCTGAGCTTGCCTGATCGATCACTGGTCTGAGAGCTTTGTAATTTCAGAAGGCTGATCGCCTGCCGATGGCGATGTCTGGCTTTACTCAGAGTCTGAGAGCTTTGTAATTTCAGAAGGCTGATCGCCTTTGCTGCCTTCAGACGTTGCCTCTGTAGTGTCTGAGAGCTTTGTAATTTCAGAAGGCTGATCGCCATTCCGACTGCGCCCACCTCAAACGGCACCAGTCTGAGAGCTTTGTAATTTCAGAAGGCTGATCGCCGAGAATCAAACGGATGTCATTAATCGAGAAGTCTGAGAGCTTTGTAATTTCAGAAGGCTGATCGCCATGAACGGATGTTCAGCGGACTGGAAAGAGGTCTGAGAGCTTTGTAATTTCAGAAGGCTGATCGCCGTGCAATATCTTCATTGCGCTTTGAAGCGCGTCTGAGAGCTTTGTAATTTCAGAAGGCTGATCGCCCCAGACGATGGTCATAGTGGATGAGTCGAAGTCTGAGAGCTTTGTAATTTCAGAAGGCTGATCGCCCAACCGCACGAAACAGCAGCGGAAAGCCATGTCTGAGAGCTTTGTAATTTCAGAAGGCTGATCGCCGGTTTTCCCTGTGCCCATTTCCATATACAGGTCTGAGAGCTTTGTAATTTCAGAAGGCTGATCGCCAGCCTCTTCAATGCGGTCATACATCGACTCGTCTGAGAGCTTTGTAATTTCAGAAGGCTGATCGCCGTCCGGTGCCTGATCCGGCTGCATGGTCTTGTCTGAGAGCTTTGTAATTTCAGAAGGCTGATCGCCAAAGCAAATCACGATGGGGTGTCAGATGCGGTCTGAGAGCTTTGTAATTTCAGAAGGCTGATCGCCCGATGGTCTTCATCTGCTGCTTTCCGTCATGTCTGAGAGCTTTGTAATTTCAGAAGGCTGATCGCCACGGGGGCGAACTGAACCGCTTGACGTTCTGTCTGAGAGCTTTGTAATTTCAGAAGGCTGATCGCCCCGCTTTGTTTCCCGTTGTCCAAATGGAAGGTCTGAGAGCTTTGTAATTTCAGAAGGCTGATCGCCTTTCAAAAGTGTTAAACGCGCTGAACGCTCGTCTGAGAGCTTTGTAATTTCAGAAGGCTGATCGCCCTTGACTTCTGGAATCGTGCGCTCGCACGAGTCTGAGAGCTTTGTAATTTCAGAAGGCTGATCGCTCGATGCCTTTCTGCATGTCGACGGACATAGGTCTGAGAGCTTTGTAATTTCAGAAGGCTGATCGCCAGCAGATCCAGAAGCTCCCAGTCTTCCGCTGTCTGAGAGCTTTGTAATTTCAGAAGGCTGGTCGCCACGGGAGAAATCGGTGGAAGCTGAGCGTAAGTCTGAGAGCATTGGGATTTCAGGAGGACAGTAATCAAACCAATTCACTTGCCTGGAAATTTCTAAGAAGTATTTTGAGTAATTGTTTCTAAACAAAATAGACAGAATATTTTCCAATAGCTTTTTGCCTTAGAACTGTTTTGATCATACCGAATAGAATTATTCCTTTACGCTATGCACGATGATAAGTTGTTTATTAAGACAGATATCAATTGGGTGTGCTCGACAGTTAGCAAGTTAAAAAATGCAGATTTGGAACAGAACTAGATGATAAGTAGAAACTGGTAGATAAATATAAGGGAGGGCTTGTTCTGAATATGCCATTTAAATCGAACGGAAAAACGTCAGACTGTTCACATCAAACTAAGCTCTATCCACCGCCATTGACGTCAGAATTCATGAGAAAAATCCCTGAGCTCACAACTGCAGAGGTTTTGGAACCCATGCACGATGAAAAAAAGCAAAGCCGACCAACGCGACGACAGATTCAGCAGATGCTTTTGATATTAGTTGCTCTGTGTGCAGCATGTGCGCTCGGCTACCTTATGTTTGGAAGAACTTGCATTTTTCAGATTGCCTTTGGCATGCCGTGTCCAGGCTGCGGAATGCTCCACGCATTTTTCTCTCTGCTGACATTTCATTTTTATGAAGCGACAATTTATAATCCGGCGATCTGGATCTGGATTCCATTTGTCCTGTGCACAATTTTTGCCTGGTGGACCGGCAGATTGAAAGAGAACTGGTTTTTAGTTTTATTTGGATTTGTCACCGCAATCACGATTGGAATTTATATTTTTCGGATGATTACAGTTTTTCCGGCGTGGCCGATGGATTCCTATGCAGGAAATCTGCTAGGACGGGCAGTCGCGCTATTCAGATAGCCGTTATGGAAAGGCAGATTTGTAATAAATGGAAGAAGAGCCTTGGATGATCCAGGGCTTTTTCCATTTGCGAGCCTTCACACAGCGGAAGCCAGTTGGATTGGAGAATGGCGAATAAAGTTTTGAAAATTTTCAGGGAATGTTAAAAAGGCGGCACAAAGCGCCCGATACAATGGAATCAGGAATAGGGATCTGCTTAAAAAATACATTTTACGAATACAGGAACAATCCAAATTCTCAATTCGCATAAACTTGGAAAGGAGATTTTCAGCATGAAAAAGAAATCCGCTTTTATTCTGCTTTCAGCCTGCCTGGCGTGTGTCGGATGCACAACTGCACCTCAGAAGGGCAGTTCTGAATCTTTACAAAATGAAAATTCTGCACAGCAGCCAGCCGCAGTTGTTCAGCTTTCGGATCAGCAGAAAGCTTCGCTTTTCACCTTTTCCTGGAATTTATTTAACGAGCTTTATGAGGATGGAAAAGACGCGCTAGTCTCCCCGCTTTCCGCCTATTTCGCGCTGGGCATGGCGGCGCAGGGTGCTGATGGGAAGACGCTTGAAGAAATCGAAAAAACGCTGGGAACAGACGTAAAGACGATGCGCGAATTATCGGCGAGCGCGATTCAGTCCGCAGAAGGCGAAAACAGACAATTGCAAATAGCCAATTCGATCTGGGTCAAAGATACAGAGCTCGATTCTTCCTATCTGGATGTTCTGAAAGAGGACTATGATGCGGAAGGCTTCGAGTCGGCGTTCGATTCAAAAGCGGCGGATCAGATTAATGACTGGGTCAGTCAGAAAACGGATGGACAGATTTCTAAGATGGTCGATTCCAGCGAGATTGAATCGCTCAGTCTGCTTTTGCTGAACGCCATAAATTTTGACGCAAAATGGCAAACCTCATACGAGTCGGAAGATATTACGCGCTTCACTTTCACGGCCGCCAGTGGCGAAAGTCAGGAATGCGACGCAATGCTAAGCATCGAAGATCAGTATGTGGATGCGGGCAGCGTCCACGGATTTATGCGCCCTTATGAAGGCGGACGCTATGCGCTTTGCGCGCTCATTCCCAAAGATGAGCAGAAGACGATCGATGAAGCCCTTCAGAAAATCGACAGCAGTGGACTCGAAAAGGCGATTCAGACTCCGCAGCAGCGGGATGTGCACGCCACAATGCCGCCATTTGAAGTGGAAAGCGCCTTTTCTTTAAAGGACGCCCTCCAGAAGCTGGGTATGGATCTGCCTTTCAGCGATCTCGCGGATTTCTCAGGGATGTCTAAATCCACGAAATTGAAGATCGGCGCTGTAAATCAGAAAAGCCGCCTTTTGCTGAATGCCCAGGGAACAAAAGCGGCCGCGGCGACCGATGTCGGGATGGTTGAAGAGTCGGCTCGTGTCGAGGAAGATCCAATTTATATTGCCTGCAACCGGCCATTCCTCTATTTGATTGTGGATATCGAAACCGGAACCCCCGTTTTCATAGGCATTCAGAATTCAATACCAACTGAATCTGCAGGCTTGAAGTAGAAAACGGTAAAAAGGGGGAGAGCGATTCTCAGACGTTCCTCTGTATTCTTCAAACTGCGAAAAGACGGCTTCGTCGAACGTTTCTGAAATTCGATGAAACCGTCTTTTTCGTATCGTTTAGGCGCTGCGCACTCTGAACATTTCTCGTCATTCAAAATGGACAGGAGCTGTGTTCGAACGAAATGAATTCGAATCGCTGTCGGCGCGCAAATTGCTGTGTTCTAACTGAAGGTTTCCAGAAGGCTGGGAAGCTCACGAAGGGAGCAAACTTTTTTAAGGCCATCTTCCTGCGAGCGTACAGTGCATGATTTTTGCGATCGACCCAAATGGCGGGCCAGCGCATTTTTCCAGCGGGAATCATATCCTACCAGTAGCCGGCGGCAATGTGAATGTGCGTGTTGCTTTTGAGATTCAAAGCCTTTTCGGCTTCTTCAAAAAAGACGAGCTGCGGTTTATATGCGTGTACCTGATCCGCCAGAAGCACGTGGTCAATCGAACTGCCAAGCTTTTGCAGATGATGACGCATTAAAGACTCGTAAGTATTGGACATCAGGACGATGGTCCATCCCTGCGCATGAAGTTTAGCCAGACTCTCTTTTACCTCTTCAAAAGGCTCCGCTTCACGATACGCCTGCAGGATCCGTTCCGCCTGTGTCTGAAAGACTTGCGCGCTCAGTTCAAAATCGACATAGCTGAGAATTTCGCGTACGAGCGACTCAAATAGGCGAAAAGTTTCGCCATACATGAGCCGATCTTCATAGCGGCTGTAATAGTCGCAGGCTTTTTGGGGATCCAGCTGATTTGCGCGGGCAATTTGAGCAAGCGCCTGATCGACGCTGTCCAGATTGAGAAGCGTCCCATAGCAGTCGAAGGTGAGAATCCGATTGGATGGATTGTTTTCGTTCATGAAGTCCTCCCGCCGTCCGCCGACGGCCTTTTCGTTATTATGGATATTCTTACTGGCCGGCCGATACTTTTGAGATAAGGAAAGAATTTTGGCGAAAAAAGATCCATATTTAGCGCATGAACATATAGCGCAGCAGCGTATGAAAAAGGGCCGTCTTCGTATAGAAGACGGCCCGGTTCAGTTTTTAAATTGGATTGGATTAAAGATCGGTTTCTGTATATTCCGCATCGATGATATCGCCGTTGGAATCCGAGTGGATGGAGTCGGCGCCCGATTCGATGCGCGGATTCTTTTCGCGGCTGAAGCTGTTAAATGTACTGTCGGTCGGCATCTGGAATGAACGGGTGTAGACGCGAACGGTCGGCCGACGGAACAGCAGGCTGAGGAATCCAAAAATCAGCAGGAAGGGCAGCAGCGGAAGCAGGATACTTCCAAAAAAGACTAAAGCAAGTGTGATCAGAAGAGTGGTAAGTACAAATGACATAGAGATGCTCCTTTCCGTTCATGCATACAGAATACCAGTGAGGTTCTGTCAAAAAACAGACAAAATATGTGCAATTTCCGTGTCGGGGCGAACCGCTTACACAACAGGGTCTGCAAGACACTTCTTTTCTAATCGCGTCTTGACAAAATAAGGCGCGTTTTTGACATTTTTCGCGTTTGGAGACCGGAATCTCAGCACTCGCGCGTTACGCTGCAGCGCTTCTGGATCGTGATGGATCCGGAAAAACGGTCCGCAGCTTCCTTTTCCATATTCTGGTCGCTTAAAAAGGTAAATACAGCCATTGAGCCGTAATCCGCCTGCAGTTCGAGAACGCCGCTCTGATGCAGCCAGGATTCGACTTTTCCGGCCAGATCGTAGCCGGTCTGCAGTTCGTAGAGCGTAAAGGTTTTCGCTTCCAGAAAGGAAGCTTCTTTGAGCGCATTGGCAACGCCTCCCGAATAGGCGCGGACCAGGCCGCCTTTGCCTAAAAGGGTACCGCCAAAATAGCGGATGACCACGGCGCAGATTTCATCGGCTTCGCTGTTTCGCAGCACATCCAGCATTGGTCTTCCGGCTGTTCCAGCGGGTTCGCCGTCGTCGCTGGAATGGGTGAGCGCGCCGATTTTTACGGCGCTGCAGCAGTGCGTCGCATCCGGGTATTCCTTTTTGATCTGCGCGATGAACTCCCGGGCTTCCGGCATCGTTTTTACCCGGTGAAGGAGGGTAATAAAACGGCTTTTTTTGATTTCTTCGCGGAATTCAACATCTTCTTTGAGGACCATAAGCTTCCTTTCTGAATAATTCACACATTATTTTCATGGATTTTCATCAATTTTCATAAGTCGTTGACAGGCTTTTTGCCCCTCTTTTAGAATGAAAACACGTTCAAAAAGCACTGACAAGGACCAAACCATCAGGAATTCTTGCAGAAAGCGGCCGGCTGATGAAAGACCGCAGAACAATGATGGCATACTCCCCTTCGAGCTGAAAGAGTGAATGCAGTAATTCTTTCCGGGTATTCCCGTTACAGAAGAAAGCGATTGATGGATCGCTAAGCGGCTGCCGCACTGGCAGCAAGAAGAGTGGTACCGCGGATCATTCCGTCTCTTTTCCCTGGGAAAGGAGACGTTTTTTTTTCGATATTCGCCGTTTCTGCGACCACAGACTGTCCGTTTTGCACACGCTCAGAGGCTGCATTTTCATCGTACTGAACAGAAAAGAGGATATTACATGAACGCGAACAAGTATTCACCGGGGTACTTTCCCCCAAAGACCAGCGAATACCGCTGGGTCAGAAAAGATCATCCGGACAAGGCGCCGTACTGGTGCTCCGTCGATCTGCGCGACGGCAACCAGGCGCTGATCGTGCCCATGTCCCTGGAAGAAAAACTGGAATTTTTCAAGCTGCTCTGCGACATCGGCTTCAAGGAAATCGAAGTCGGCTTTCCGGCCGCAAGTCAGACCGAATATGAATTTCTGCGCACGCTGATCGAGCAGGATCTCATTCCGGACGATGTCACCATTCAGGTGCTCACCCAGTGCCGGGAACACATAATTCGAAAGACGTTTGAAGCCATTCAGGGTGCTCCGAAAGCGGTGGTTCATTTTTATAATTCGACTTCGAAAGCGCAGCGCGAACAGGTCTTCAAAAAGTCCATGGAGGAAATTAAGGAAATCGCGCTGGACGGTGCCCGTCTGGTCAAGCAGCTTTCCCAGGAATACGACGGCAATTTCCTGTTTGAATATTCGCCGGAATCCTTTACCGGAACCGAACCGGACTTTGCGCTCGACGTCTGCAATGCCGTAATCGACATTATGGAGCCGACACCCGATCGGCCGATGATCATCAATCTGCCCGTTACAGTCGAAATGTCGCTTCCGCACGTATACGCCAACCAGATTGAGTACTGCTCCGACCGCCTCCATAACCGTCAGTCCATTATTCTTTCCACGCATCCGCATAACGACCGCGGAACCGGCGTCGCCGATACGGAACTGGCCCTGCTCGCCGGTGCTCAGCGCGTGGAATGCTGCCTTTTTGGAAACGGGGAACGCACCGGAAACGTCGATGCGATTACGCTGGCGATGAACATGCTCGTTCTGGGCGTGGATCCGGGCCTCGATTTTTCCAATATGCCGGAAATCGTCGAAACGTATGAACGCCTGACGCGCATGCATGTGCATGACCGGCAGCCTTATGCGGGTTCGCTCGTCTTCGCAGCGTTCTCGGGAAGCCATCAGGATGCAATTGCCAAAGGCATGAAATGCAAGGAAGAAGATCCCGAAGGCCGCTGGACCGTTCCTTACTTGCCGATCGATCCGCAGGATCTTTCCCGCACATACGACGCGGATGTCATCCGTGTGAATTCGCAGTCCGGAAAAGGCGGCATCGGCTATATTCTCGAAACGCGCTACGGCTACAATCTGCCGCCGAAAATGCGCGAAGACTTCGGCTATAAAGTGAAGGATATTTCGGACCGCCACCATTCCGAACTGAAGCCGGATGAAATTTTCGAAATTTTCCAGTCGGCGTATCTCAATCTTGCTGCTCCGGCTTTCGATATTCACGAAGCGCACTTCATTCAGGGCAAGACGCTCAAGGCGATCGTCTCGGCCATTTATCAGGGCGAGGAAGTCGAATGGTACGCCTCCGGAAACGGCCGCCTGAACGCGGTCAACAACGCCATCAAGGGCGGAACGGGTCTGGAATACACGCTCGAAACGTATACCGAACATTCCCTTTCCAATAATTCTTCCGCCAGCGCTGCCTGCTATGTCGGTCTGCTCTGGCCGGACGGCAGCCGCACATGGGGCGCGGGCACGGATTCCGATATCATTTTCGCCGGAATTCTCGCCCTCGCCTCTGCGCTGAACAATCGCTTTATTCAAGAGGAAAAAGAAGCGCTCGCATGAGCGAAGAAGAGGAGACTGAACTTTATGGCCATGACCATGACCCAGAAAATTCTGGCCAGCCATGCCCGTCTCGATTCCGTTGAAGCCGGCCAGCTGATTTTAGCGGATCTGACAGGCGTGCTGGGCAACGACATTACGACCCCGGTAGCTATTGCCGAATTTGAAAAAGCCGGATTTGATTCTGTATACGATCCGGAAAAAATCAACATTGTACTCGATCATTTCGTCCCCAATAAGGACATCAAGGCTGCCAAGCAGTCCGCTGCGTGCCGTTCCTTTTGTAAAAAACATGAAATTTCCCACTTTTACGATGTCGGCAAGATGGGCATTGAACACGCCCTGCTTCCGGAACAGGGACGAGTAACCGCGGGCGACTGCCTGATCGGTGCCGATTCCCATACGTGTACATACGGTGCGCTCGGCGCGTTTTCGACCGGCGTCGGTTCAACCGATATGGCCGCCGGCATGGCCACTGGTAAGGCGTGGTTTAAAGTGCCTTCCGCTATTCAGGTCGTCCTGAAGGGAAAGCTGCCCCGGTACGTATCCGGCAAGGATGTAATCCTTTCGCTGATCGGCCAGATCGGTGTAGACGGCGCGCTCTACAAATCGCTCGAATTCACGGGCGAGGGCGTGCAGTCGCTTTCCATGGACGATCGCCTCTGCATCTGCAATATGGCCATTGAGGCCGGCGCCAAAAACGGCATTTTCCCCGTGGATGAAAAAACGATCGCCTATCTCAAAGAACACGGCGCCGCGAATCCCGTTATTTTTGAAGCCGATCCGGATGCCGTCTATGAGCAGACGATCGAAATCGATCTCGATCAGCTCGTTCCGGTTGTGGCCTGGCCGCACCTGCCGGAAAATACCCGGCCGGCAAGCGAGTCTGGGGAAGTTCAGATCGATCAGGTTGTCATCGGCAGCTGCACCAACGGCCGCATGGAAGATATGGACGCGGCGTATGAAATTCTCAAGGGCCGTCATGTTGCGAACGGTGTTCGCTGCATCATCATTCCGGCGACCATGGACATTTACAAGCAGTGCATCGCCAACGGCTATCTGATGGCGTTCATTGAAGCCGGCGCTGTCGTTTCAACGCCGACCTGCGGTCCGTGTCTGGGCGGCTACATGGGCATTCTTGCTCCAGGTGAACGCTGCATTTCCACCACCAACCGAAACTTTGTCGGCCGCATGGGCGATGTCACTTCCGAGGTGTACCTCGCTTCGCCCTGCACCGCCGCCGCCAGCGCCCTGACTGGATCTATTACCGATCCGAGAAATCCGGATCTGAATTCGAATGACGATATGGAGGACAACGCTCATGAATAATGCCTGCGGAAAAACCTTTCTTTATCCTGACAACGTCGATACGGACGTCATCATTCCCGCCCGCTATCTCAATACTCCGGATGCACAGGCGCTTGCTGAACACTGCATGGAAGATATTGATCCCAGCTTTACGCAAAAGGTAAAAGCCGGCGATCTGATTACCGCGGGATGGAACTTTGGCTGCGGATCGAGCCGTGAACACGCGCCGCTGGCGATTAAAACGGCCGGCATCTCCTGCGTCATCGCGAAATCCTTCGCGCGCATTTTTTACCGCAACGCCATCAATATCGGGCTGCCGATTCTTGAGTGTGAAGAAGCTGCGGACCAGATCCAGGCCGGCGATGAAATCGAAGTCGATTTCGCGACGGGAACGATTACCGACAAAACGCAGAACAAAAGCTGGAAAGCCCAGCCGTTTCCAGAATTCATTCAGGCCATCATCAGTCAGGGCGGCTGGATGAACTATTTGCGGCAGATGGAAAAAGACTGATTGGAAAGATCGGTTCAGCCGTCCATCGAAGCGATCAGAAACTCAGAAAATAGAGAAATATGCATCTCTGGATTTCACGCGGCAAAAGAAACGTTCAGAGATACAGAATTCTGAATCTGCGAAGTCACAGAAAGACAAAACGCTGAAAACGAACCGTTAAAAACAAAGCAATATAAAACAAAGCGTTAAAAGAGAAAAACCGAAATACGGAGAGAAAAACCATGAACAAAACCATCGGTGTCATTCGCGGCGACTGCTCGTCGCGCGAAATCGTCGAACAGACGCTGCGCGTACTCGATCGAATTGCCGAAAAATACAATCACGAATGGACGTATGTGCCAATCGCCATGGGCGGCGACGCCATTGACCAGTTTGGCGAACCGCTCCCGCAAAGCGAACTCGACAAATGCCTTGCGGCGGATGCAGTCCTGCTCGGTGCCGTCGGCGGTCCAAAGTGGGAAGGTCTGCCGGGAGACAAACGGCCGGAAAAAGGCCTGCTGGCTCTGCGCAAGGGCATGGGCCTGTTCTCAAACCTGCGCCCGGCGAAAATCTGGCCGCAGCTGGCCGGCGCGTCCCCGCTCAAAAAGGAAATTACCGATCAGGGTATCGATTTTGTCATCGTGCGCGAACTGACTGGCGGCGTCTACTTTGGCGAACACACCACAAAAGAAGTGAACGGCGTCCGTCAGGCGCTCGATCTCATGCCATACGATGAAAACGAAATCCGCCGCATCGGCAAAGTCGGCTTTGAAACGGCCATGAAGCGAAACAAAAAGCTTACCCTGGTCGATAAAGCCAATGTCCTCGATACGTCCCGCCTCTGGAGAGCCGTTCTCTACGATCTGGCGAAAGACTATCCGGAAGTGGATTTCGATGTGATGTTTGTGGACAACGCCGCCATGCAGATCTGCAAAAATCCCGCGCAGTTCGATACGATCGTCACCGAAAACATGTTTGGCGACATCCTTTCCGATGAAGCGTCCGAAATTACCGGCTCGATCGGCATGATCCCCTCGTCCTCGCTTGGCGAAGGCACACGGGGCCTTTATGAGCCGATCCACGGGTCGGCTCCCGACATTGCGGGAAAGAACCTCGTGAATCCGCTGGCGTGCATTCTCTCCGCCGCCATGATGCTTCGCTATTCCTTTGGCATGGAAGAAGAAGCGTCCGCCATCGAAAAGGGCGTCGAAGCGGTGCTCAATAAAGGGCTGCGTACAGCCGATATGATGAGCGAGGGTATGACGCAGGTCGGCACCCGCGAAATGACAGATGCGCTGCTCGAAGAACTCGCTGACTGAATTTTTTACTGTACTCAGCGGCTTTACCGGTCAGTCGGTCGCCAGGCCGGATTTGGGAGGGAAAGGATATCCCAGTCAAATCGCAAATCCATCCCCAGGGATATAGCCAAAAAAATTCCAAAACTATCAAAACTATATAGAACAGTCAGAAGCGGTTTTCAGCCGGCCTTTTCCCTGCTGGGAAAGTGCCGGCTGAAGACCGCTTTTCTGCACAGCCCGCGCTTCTTTGTGCACCGGTTTAAGGAACGGGAAAAAACAAGGAATAAATGCGGGATTCTTTTTGTCAAAGGAAAAAGGAATCACTAAGAAGCGATGAAATTATTCTTAAGTCCTTCTGGAAAGATAGCCCGTCGATATAATCGAACTATCGAGATCAAAAAGGAGGAAGGATGCATGGATTTTCTGGAAATGATGCCCTGGATCTGGGGCGCTCTGGCGGTTCTCTTCGGAATTGTAGAAGCCATGACCGTTTCCATGGTCAGCTGCTGGTTTGCGATCGGCGCTGGCGTCGCCGCACTTGCTGCTCTGCTTCACGCCGCTCTCTGGCTGCAGATTCTTCTGTTTGCGCTGGTTTCCGTTCTTTCCTTTGTTCTGATTCATCGCCGGCTGATCCGTGCATTTCACTTTCAGCCCGAACCGGACGGCGCGCAGGTGTATCTGGGCAAGACGGGACGGGTAACCGAGACGATTCGTCCCAGCCAGGATGGACGCGTACTTGTGGAAGGCCGGGACTGGAAAGCATCGTGTTCTTCCGCCGTCGAAGCCGGAAGTCTGGTTCGAACGCTGCGTCTTCATGGCGTTACGCTTGAAGTCGAGCCGCTGCAGACACCGCCGGGCACGAAAGAATGAGTCCAGGCTGTCTAAAGACGCAAAAGGATATCGAAAAACAGAAATAAAGCTGATCCCGAAAGGGCAGTGAAAAAGAGACTGTAAGGAATTCTCGTATACGAAAGGAAATCGCTGTATGCCCACAATTTTTAAACTGATCACAATTGTCATTCTCGTCATCGTCGCTCTGCTCGTGCTGACCGGTCTGGTCCAGAGTATCGTGCGGATCGTTCCGCAGGCCCATGCCTATGTCATTCAGCGGCTGGGAACGTATCTCGAAACCTGGGACGTCGGTCTTCACTTCAAGATTCCGGTGATCGATAAAATCGCAAACAAAGTCGATCTCAAGGAACAGGTAGCGGACTTCCCGCCGCAGGCTGTCATTACGAAAGACAACGTCACGATGCACATCGATACCGTGATCTACTTCCAGATTACGGATCCAAAACTGTTTACGTACGGGGTGGAAAACCCGATGAGCGCGATCGAAAATCTGACTGCGACAACGCTGCGAAACATTATCGGTGAAATGGATCTCGACCGGACACTCACTTCCCGTGATGATATCAATACCAAAATGCGCGCTACGCTGGATGAAGCTACCGATCCGTGGGGCATCAAAATCAACCGCGTCGAGCTGAAAAACATCATGCCGCCGCAGTCGATTCAGGAAGCCATGGAAAAGCAGATGAAAGCCGAGCGGGAACGCCGTGAAAAGATTTTGCGTGCCGAAGGGGAAAAGGAATCGACGATTCTCGTTGCCCAGGGACGCCAGGAAGCGGCCATTCTTGAAGCGCAGGCTTCCCGCAAGGCGATGGTAGAAGAAGCGCTGGGTAAAGCCGAAGCCATCAAGGCGGTACAGAAAGCGACCGCAGAAGGTCTGCGCTACTTAGCCGAAAGCGGCATTACCGATGAAGTGCTTCGCCTCAAGGCGCTCGAAGCGTTTGAAAAAGCTGCCGACGGCAAAGCCACCAAAATTATCATTCCTTCCGAAATTCAGGGAGCAGCAGCTCTGGCTCAGGGCATCGTTTCCGCCGTATCCAAACCGGATCCAGAGGGAAGCGACAGCGCCAAAGCGTAAAGCCGCATTTCATTCACAAATCCAGCAGACCGTCGTCCCGCAAAGACGACGGTCTTTCTAATGTCTAAAGCGAAACGAAAGGGAAAAGGGAAGAAACAGAAAAGCACAGACAGATGACGAGGCTGTCTGTGCTTTTCTGTCTAAATTCAATAAATCCGCGCTCCGAAAAAGAGGGGGGAAATGAGAGCGGATTTTCTGCACGCTTCCCAAAAAGAGGAATCGGGCTGCCGTCGGGCGAAGGGGGGAAAGCCCGGATGAGAAAGAATAATTGGGAATGATAGGGGGAAAATGAAGGGAAGATGCAGAGTGCGGCTGTAAAGCGTGACGTGATGTTTAGAAGCCGTTTCATGACGGTATGAAGGGATTATGAACGGTACATGAATCCGGCTGCTGCTTTTGTTCGATCGGAGCCAAAAAAACAGGTAATGTCATTTAGTAAACGTGGGCAGTTATTTACTAAAATCTTTACGGTTATAGATTACGTTCAGCACAAGATATAATCAATGCACACAACAAAAGAAAACTAAAAAAGTTTGCACTTTTTAACAATGTTACCGTTTCCCCGGGATAAAAAACAGTACAAACTTGTTCGATTTCTTAAAAATATTTTAAAAAGTGCAAATGACTATCCGGAATTGTGAGAATTAGTACCGATTTTAAAAAGACAACTAAAAAGGTAAAATAAAAGTAAAACTAGGAAAACACGGTGAAAACAAGAGGGAAACAAAGCGGAAAATGGGAAAGGTAAATGGAAAATCATTGGAAAATCAAACAAAAAGTGCCCGGTAAAATACCGGAAAACACGATCCGAAAGACTCCCTGGACGGTTTCGTATTCGCGTTTTTGCTCGAAAAGGGATTCGGTTCGAGAAAACCATCCGGATGCTTTGCCAGGAAAACGCTCTTTTCCCGCACAAACCAGATCAGCAATCGAGACAAAGAAGGATGCGCCCAAGGCATTGCCTTCTCCTCAAAAAACAGATCGATGCAAGGAAGAGGATGTGAGAAAGAGGGGCAGACAGGAAAGAGAAACGGCTCTCTCTCTTTCTGGAGAATTCCTTCCGATCGAATCTGCATCCGTCGCAGAGGTTTGTATCCTTACCGGACAAATACGACAAAAAAACTGGCAGTTACAAAAGACGCATAGTATTCTCAAACTAGCGATACAGATTTAGACGATCGCTTACCGAATGAAAAACGGCAGTCAAAGCTCGTCTTTTTCAGGACGGATCCGCTCAGAAACAGGACGATCCGATTCCTGCAGGCGAAAAGGCAGAAAACGCTGTCTGTTTTTGTCGTTCATCTGGAGGAAAATGTCCTGAATCACAAAACGAAAAGCCTGGGAAAAGCCGTACTGCTCAGCGCTGTCACAGCCGCGTTCTTGCCCGCAAGCCTCTATGCAAAAACGCAGACCAGTGTAGGCAAGGTGGAGTTTCGGAATGCGGATGATTTTCGCTATGTCCAGCCAGGGCAGACCGGGACGTTTCAGACCGATTTTTTGAAGATCGGCAATGTTCAGCCGACCGGAAAAATCGAACTTCGCTCGCAGACGCCGGATTTACTGGATGTCAGCGAAGAAGGCAACTGGAGCGCAAAAAAGGAAGGCGTTGCCTATGTTACGGCGGACTGGCAGTATTCCGCGGAATCGATTGAAGCGCTGAAGAAGCAGGATCCCGACTGGAAAGATATCCGCCCCGAGACCGTGGAGAGCGTAGCCATCTATATTTCTGGAATCGGTTCGGTCTACCGCCTGTACAACCCAAATACAGGGGAACATCTGTACACATCCGATCTCAACGAAAAGACGGTACTCGCGCAGGCGGGCTGGAGTTATGAGTCGATCAGCTGGCTGAATGCGGCCGATTCGAGCGCTCCGATCTACCGCTTGTATAATCCAAATGCGGGCGATCATCACTATACGCAGGAAAAGAAAGAGGCAGACTACCTGGAAAAACAGGGCTGGCTGCTGGACGGCACGGTGCTGAACGCGGATAGTGAAGATCAGATTCCGGTATATCGTCTCTATAATCCGAATGCCAAAAGCGGAGCGCATCATTTCACCACGGACAAAGCGGAATATGCGTGGCTCGCTGCGCAGGGATGGAAAGAGGAAGGCATCGCGTTTTATACGTCTTCTGCGGACCGTCTTCCAAAAGACGATCTGCCTTTACCCGCTTTACCCGAATAGGTTTTGAACTGCGCTCTTACGGTCTTTGCAGCTGGAGAGGAAAACAAAAACAGCTCATGAAACAGACTTTTTGCACAGAGAACTTCACAACAGTCACGAAGTTCTCTGTGCTTTTCTTATTCCGCTTCTCCAGCAGAAGACGCTCCAAGCGAAGCGTCGGACAGAGCGGTCGAAGAATCGTCCGCGAAAAGACATCCGAAAAGGCGGGCTCGATGCCCGTTTTCTTTTCCCGTTACGGATTCTGGATGGCCTGAAAATAAAAAAATCAGCCGCAAGGAAAGCGGCTGATGCATATAAAATTTTTAAATTCGAACTAGCGGGCAAGATCGCGGTCGAGAATTTCGAACGTCTGTTCGACGCTGTCGGCGATTTCACAGAGCGAGAAAACCGATTCGTGAATGAAACCGGCTTTTTCCATGTCGTGCATGGCCGCAAACAGGGAATCGTAGTAGTGATCAAGGTTGAGAATGATCAGCGGCGCGTTAAGCTGGCCAAGCTGCTTGAGCGTGATGATTTCAAAAAATTCTTCGAGCGTGCCGATGCCGCCTGGCGTAACGATAAAGGCGGTCGACAGCGATTCCATGAACGCCTTGCGCTCACGCATCGTGCGCGTAAAGACGGTATCCTTGCCTTCTTCAAAAAGAACGCCGGGCTGCTGGAAAAAATACGGGGCAATGCCAATCGTCTGGCCGTTTTTGCTGAGACAGCCGCGGGTCGCCGCGCCCATCATGCCGGTATCGCCGGCTCCGTTGACTAACATCCAGCCGCGCGAAGCAATGCCCGCACCAATTTCAAAAGCTGCATCTAAATATTTCTGATCGACGGCGTTGCTCGAGCCGCCGTATACGCAAATTCCTGGAGTACGCATAACGTATCCCTCCTGTCTGAATGAGAATGGTTTTGTTTGAAATGAATAAATAAATAATCCGGCTTTGCTGCAAAATGCAAAGCCTTCAAAAGAACAGTCCGCCGCAAATCCGGTGACAAATCGACAACTCTGCCGGAAATTTGAAAGTTTGAAACGTCGAAAGGGGCTCAGGCTTTGGAGGTAGAAGAAACGGGATCGGTGTCTGCAGCCAGATGGCCGTTGGTCACGATGTCCGTTTCGGTTTCCTCGTCTTCAATCGCCGCTTCCATTTCGAGATTTTGCGCGGCGCGCCGGTCGTGCAGATAGCTGTGAATCGTCTGCATGCGGCAGTCCGTTTCAAAAAGCATCTGCGCGCATTCATAAAGTTCCTGGTTGACGAAGGTGCTTTCGGGAAGATCCTTCTTATAGCGCATCTGGTGTTCGAGCGCTGCCCAGGAATCCATGGCGGTCGTGCGCAGCTGGATTTCAAACTGAATGTTCTCTCCGGTAATATCGCACAGTCCGATCACATGGACCGAGCGATAGCCCGAAGGTTTTGGATGCGCGACGTAATCCTTGATTTCCGTGATCTGGATGCGGTCGAGCGTCTGCAGGCGCTCAATCGCGGAGTAAATATCGTTGAGATAGGAACAGACGATTCGAATGCCCACAATATCGTGCAGCACTTCGGCCGCGTCTTTTACCGTGACTTCATAGCCTAGCCGCTGCAGTTTGGCGGACAGGCTGTCCATCGTTTTCAAGCGGCCGCTGATCGAGCGGATCAGCGAGTGATTGCGGTTGCGTTCGAGATCGTATTTGAGGTTCAGGACAGAGCGGAGAATGTAGTCGTGCGTCTTGAGGCAGGTTTCCATCAGCTGTTTCCAGCTTCTGTCGTTCCATTCCTCTTTTTCGTTTTCACTTTCCATGACTGTCCTCCTTTCGGACAAAATTAAAACAGTTCGCATCGGAAGAGGCCGCGTCATACGCGTAGCCCATTTCGTCAAAGTCTTTCATGACATCCGGCTCTTCTGCCTGTCGGTCGGCGAGAAAGCGGACCATCTGGCCGCGGGCTATTTTGGCATAGACGCCTTTTTCGCGCCGCTTTCCCTTTTCGTCTTCTTCATAAAAGTGAACGTCAATCAGACGAATATACGGACTGACGGCGCGGGAATATTCCTTGGATGCCAGGTTGATCACGGTCTCGTCTTCCAGCGCACTGGCCAGCCGATCGCCCCAGAAGGCGTAAAGACTCTGGCCAAGGGCCGGAATCTGCTGGGCCATTTCCAGACGATAGGGCGTAATGCCATCGAGCGGGCGAAGTACGCCATACAGCGCGCTGAGAATGCGCACATGCGCCTGCACGTAAGTCCATTGCGCGTCTTCAAAGACGCCGGGAGCCATGTACGTAAAGGCGATGCCGTCATAGGCAAGCAGCGCGGGCGTTTTCAAAGGGACAATGCCTTCTTTTTCCTGCAGAAGCGCCTGATAGACGGGTTCAAGCGTGCGCTCGGAACAGCCGTAGAGCGCCTGCAGCTCGTCGCGGCTCATCGCCTGCAAAAGGCGACTGAGCTGATCGTGTTCGGGCAGAAACGCAGGTCTTGTTAATTCAAATTCGTGGTCGTCGCGAACTTTCATCTTTTTCGCGGGAGAGAGAATAATTTTCACGTCTCTATTATAGGGAAAATCGGCAGGCTGTATGCCTCAATCCCGAAAGGCCAGGACCGCAAAAAGAAGTGCAGGCTGCGCGTACAGACCCGAAAAGATCAGGATAGGACAAAGTGGCTGTCTCTGGCGCGGCATTTGCTTCGCTCTTGGGACAGCTCCTTTTGTTTTACGCTTTTTTGCCGGGCAGAACAGGCCGGACGCTCAGTGGTCCGCTGGCGTTTTTTCCGACTTGAATCCTATGGTCTGCAGGACATTTCCCTTAGCCTGCAGATCGTAGAGATCCAGCCGTCGCAAAGACCAGAACGGGGAGCGGTGCCGGATTTTCTGGACCTGGTCTGGATCGATGTCGACCAGAAGCAGACCTTCTTCGCCATTGAGAGCAGCGAGAATCTGACCGTCGGGCGACACGGCCATGGAATGGCCGTAGCTCTGGTACGATCCATAGTCCGCGTGGGCCGGATTAGCAGCCAGCACGAACACTTCGTTTTCCATCGCCCGCGTCTGGATCAGCGGCGCCCAGTGCTTTTTGCCGGCATGGACGTTAAAGCCGGCGCACACCGCCAGTAAAAAGCAGTCTTCGCAAAGCAGGCGGCAGACTTCCGGAA
>NZ_JBKXLD010000013.1:0-33764 GCF_047010065.1 Allobaculum sp. | reverse complement strand
CCCTTTTTATTTTCTATATGAAGACATTGGCTCGGAGGATCCCACAAATATTTTCGTAGAGCCATTATTTTTCGGAGGTGCGAATCATGTCTTCAGGAATCATGGATGGATCAAACATGACCTTGGAATGGTTGTTCCAGATCAGCTCGCGGTTTAGGAGATAACCGTCAGCATCGCAGACTTCCTTATAAATTTTGCTGATGCGGTAATAGGTATCGCCTTCTTTTTCAAAATGATGATCGTCTTCCGTGATGCGATAAGTCTGATCAAATGGATGGGTGCTGCGAAGTTCCGCCGTCAGGGTGTCGTCCGGGCAGATGATCACCAGCTGGAAATCCGCATCCGTTTCGTTTTTGAAACGGTAGTCCACATAGTTGTAGGCAACCGAGGTTCCGTTGGCCATGGGAATGCGATGGTCGAGATCGCACGCCAGCGCATCGGAATGCTGGTGGAATTCGGTAATGGTTAAAGGACTGCGTAAAACCGCGTTGCAGATCACGTTGGCCAGATTGCACAGACCGCCGCCCACATCCACGATCAGACGGTTGTCCTTAATGACACGTCCTTCACGGTAGCCTTTCTTTCGAGAAATGGAACCGACGGTTTTCCAGAAGGAGAAGGTTTCGCCTGGATGAATGATCATGCCGGTCAGCTTGCTGGAAGCGATGTGGACATTGACTGCTTTGTTTTCCTGCGTGACGGGATCGATTCCCGGTCCCTTTTTCATCATGGGAACGGAATAGGAAGCCACCACATACGGAAGCGGTTCCTCCTGCCGTGTTCTGGAGATGGTTTCTTTCGAGACCAGGTCCTGTATGTTACGAACCAGAATGCCTTTGTTTACCGACAGCTGCCATAAAAACGGATAGCGTTCGGAAAGAGGTCTGCGCTCACTCATGCCTGTTCTCCTTTCTTCAGACGGATATGACCTAGCCGATGATCGTATCGGCCGTTTTGAAACAGTTTCAGAAGAGCGGCTTCTACATAGCGGGTTTTTCCGATCTTCTGTCCCGGAACGGTAATGTAGTGGACCAGAATACTGGGGATACCTGCACCATTGGCACAGACAATATCCTTGAAAATCTGATCGCCGATGACTACGGCCTGATCCGCCTTCAGATTCAGCATCTCCAGGGACTTCCGGCAGGCAGCGGGATCGGGCTTGCCCGCTTCGGCAACGTATGGCGAATCGATATTTTTCAGAAAATCCAGAATACGCTCTTCGCTGTTATCCGAGAGGATCAGCGTCTGAAAGCCGAGCTGATGCAGTCTGGCAAACAGCCCGTCCACTTCGGGTGTGGATGGATCGCCATGATGAACGAGCGTATTGTCGAGATCAAAAATCAGCCCGCGAATGCCCTGAGCGTAGAGCTTTTCATAATCGATCGCAAAAACCGAGGGGACGTATTCATACGGATAATACTTTTCTAGCATGTCGTCTCCTTTTTCGTTTCAGCCGCCCTGTCTTCTGCAGATTTGTCTTTCGCTGCCGGGCGTGCCGTATCCCCAGTATTCTCCGTGTTTGTCAAAGGCGTCTGCATATACTGGCAGACCGTTTCAATCTGCTCATTGATCGGGCCGCCAAAATGATTTTCGAAAAAGGCGCTGCCGATCGTAAAGGCCCAGGGCCTGCAAGCGCGCAGCGTGTCGAGACGGCCATAATCGTTAATGCTTCCCGCAACGCATACCGGAAGCGGGCAATGGGCGACGAATTCACGAATCAGCAAGTCTGCATCTTCGGGACTTCGATAGCCAAGCAGATCGATGCCGTCCACGCCGGCTTCGGCCAGGGCTCTGGCTTCTTCAAGCATCTCCAGGGCGCTTCCATATAAAATGGAAGGCCGCTCTTCCACTCTTCCGACAAAGGGCATGTACTTCAGACCCGCTTTTTTGCAGATGGCGTGAATGGCCGGCGAGTACTTCGTACCCATCATCATTTCAAAGCCGCATTCCACGGCAAGAAGGGCGCCTTCGAGTCCTTCTTCTTCGCTGTAGGCGACGACTTCAAGCGTCGTGTGCTTGCCGCAGTCTTTCATGCGATGACACAGTGCCTTCATCTGTTCAAGCGGCAGCGGTTCTTCTTTAAAGCCAAACCATGCCGCGGGGCTGTTTCTGCACTGTTCAAAGACAGCCTCTGCGTCGGGAATGGTCAAATCGTTATGCGTAAGCATGACAATCAGCTGGGGAAAATCTTCCATTCAGGAGCTCCTTTCTGCGTTGAGACGGATTCAGATCCGTATCCATAAATCTATAGAACGGTCAGCCGCTGGAATCGAGAAGATCCCGATCCCATAGGCTTTAGACAACCGGTTTTAGACAATAGGGGTAGACAAAATGGAAAAAAACAGGCTCTTTGTACAGATGAAAAATGTATAGAACCTCTTACAATCTTCAAAAATAAATCATTTTTCCAGCCCTGTACAGAAAGAGCTCCTGCAAAAACCAGGGATCGTCTTGGGATCAAGCAGGAAAGAACCATTCTGAAGAGCTTTCTCTATCGGGAAATACGCGATTTTCGGGGATCCGCTTACGTTTTGGAAAGTCAGTTCAGCCGCATCTTTAAACGGCAGGAGACAGAGCCAGACAAGGAACCCAAACTTGGGATCTTCTCGCCGCCAATCGAAGCGCTGCAGTCGAAGAATAGACAATTTTGACGATCAAAATAAATTGGATTGGACCTCGCATATTTTGATGTTTCTTCTTTCCAGCGCACGAGCGATTCAGCGCGCTCTGTCCGGGACGTTTGTAAGGTGGTATGGTATTAGGGCAAAAAGAGGACACCGGCTGATTTTGGGCTTGCGTACGCTTGAATATCGACAGAAATCGGTCGAAATCAAAGCGGAGCACAGCCGCTCAGAAAAGCTTTTCTGTGTCTTCTTTTCAAACTGAATTATGGAAAATACAAATTGATTTTCAGAAATCGGGATAGATTTGTCCGTTTTTTTTGACGCGTTTAAACGGACGCTCAAAGGGGTCAGCAAAAGAGGCTAAAACGGATCGCACAGCGCATGGAAGCGTTTCGGTTTTCCAAATTTGCATCTTCGAGATCCGTCCAGAATCTGTCCGGGTCTGATCAATATCCTTTTGGTGTTGGAATCGAGTTCGAATCGCCGCTTTGCCCGAAACGAAATCCAATTTGTATAGAACAGAAAAATACGGCAGTCCGACCAGGATTCTTTTCCGGCATCCGGAAAACTGGACGGCGGATCCGTTTTGAACAGGAAGGGTACTATGGTTTTTTCCAGTCTGTTATTCGTCTTTGCTTTTCTCTCGATCAGCATGGGCATTTACTTGTGCGTTCCCAAACGCTATCAGAATACCGTTCTGCTCGTATCGTCACTGATCTTCTATTCCTGGGGCGGTCCGATGTATCTTCTCCTTTTATTAGGAGAAACCGCGATCAGCTGGGTGTGCGCCCTGCGAATCGGAAATCTCAAAAGCAAAAAGAAAAAGAAATTCTGGATGACGGTGGAATGCGTCGCCCTGCTCGGGCTGCTCGCCATTTTCAAATACACCGGCTTTATCGGCTCTACTATGCAGGCGCTCACCGGCTTTCCAGAACACGTCGCGCAAATCGTTTTGCCGATCGGCATTTCCTTTTATACGTTCCAGCTTCTGTCCTATGTCATTGATGTGTACCGCGGAGAAGTGAAGGCTCAGCGAAACTACGCGCGCCTGCTTCTGTATTCTTCGCTGTTTCATCAGTGCATCGCCGGACCGATCGTTCGCTACAAAACCGTAGCCGATGAAATCGAACATCGTTCCGTCACGATGAACGATGTGTACGCCGGCATTCGCCGCTTCAGCATCGGTCTGGCCAAAAAAGCCATTCTTGCCAACGGCATCGCACAGGTCGCCGATCAGCTGATGTCTACCAACGCGCAGACGCTGGCCGCAACGCCGGTGCTTGGCGTCTGGATCGGCGCGCTGGCCTTTACGCTCCAGCTGTATCTCGACTTTTCCGCCTATTCCGACATGGCGATCGGCATGGGCCGCATGGTCGGTTTCCATTATCTGGAAAACTTCAACTATCCGTACATGGCCGTTACCGTTCAGGATTTCTGGAGACGCTGGCACATTTCCCTGTCTTCGTTCTTCCGGGATTATGTGTACATCCCGCTTGGCGGAAGCCGCGGCGGTACTCTCATTTACGTACGCAATATGATCGTCGTCTGGTTTCTGACCGGTCTGTGGCATGGTGCCTCCTGGAACTATGTTCTGTGGGGCCTTTACTACCTCTGCTTCCTGCTGCTCGAACGCTTTGTCATTCGTCAGCGGATTCCCAACGGCTGGAACCGCCTGTATACCTTATCCGTAGTCCTCTTAGGAACGGTGATCTTCCGCTTTGAAGATGCGAACACGCTGCTTCTGGCATTCAAAGGTCTGTTTGGACTGAACGGTGCCGGCTTCTTCAGCTGGTCAGTATGGTCCGTCTTCCTTTCCAATATTTTCCTCATCGCCGTCTGCATGATTGGATGCACGACGCTGAGCGTCTGGATCGAACGTCTGTTTTCGGTTTGGGCCAGCAATAATTCCGTCGGCTTCGCCCTCTATTCCATTGAACAGGTCGCTCTGCCGCTGTTCCTGCTTGCTATATCCGTGCTTGCGCTTATCGGCAACGCCTATAACCCGTTCCTGTATTTCCAGTTCTGATCCGTTAACCCAAGTCGTGTGAAGCGGTCTTTCCGCTTCCTAGAAAGATTGATATGAAAAAACGATTTTCCAGAAAGCAGCGAAAAATTCTTTATTATTCGAGAGCGCTGGCGGTGGCCCTGTTCTGTCTTTGCATGGCCATCGGGACGATCAACGGACTGCTGCTGCCGCTGCGTCCCAATACTTCCGCGATCGAAAAGCGCGATCTGACCCCGTTTCCGACGTTCAGCCTGACCTCCTTTATGGATGGATCCTGGTTTTCGCAGATTTCCACGTGGTACGCGGACAGCTATCCTGGCCGCGAAAAGCTCGTTGCGATGAACAACGACCTTCAGAAGCTCAAAGGCATTCCGCAAAACGAGATGGTCATTGGCGGCAATGTCACTGCCGATGAGATCGGCGGCAAGGAAAAAGCCAGTTCCAGCGCCGCGAGCAGCGAACAGGGACAGTCCGCCGACAGCCAGTTTGAAAAGCGCACTGAAGCGCCGGAAACCAATCAGCTGGCCGCCGATATTGAAGACTCCATCATGGAAGGTCTGCTGATTAAAGACGGCGGCGCCTATGGCGGCTTCTACTTTGTACAGGAAGCCTGCGATACGTATACTTCCGCTCTCAACCGCGCAGCGGAGGAGCTGAAAGGGATCACCAACGTCTACTCGATTCTCGCTCCGGTAAACGCCTCGATCATGCTCGATGACGAAACGTACAAAAAGCTCTCCGGTTCCGATGCCAAGCAGGGCATTGAATACTTCTATTCCCGCTACAACGATCTGGTCAAACCCGTTGGCACGTACGACATCCTGAAGGAACATTCTTCCGAACCGCTCTATTTCCGTACCGACCATCACTGGACACAGCTTGGCGCCTATTATGCCTATCTCAACTTCTGCAAAGTCAAAGGGATCGAGCCTGTGAACAAGGATGAACTCGAACGTCTCGAATACTATCCGTTCACCGGTTCCTATACCGGCATGGTGCCGACCGCTACGTTCACACCCGATACGTTTGAAGCCTGGGTGCCCAAAGGCGGCAACACCATGAAAGTATTCACCGGCGACTTTGGCAACCCCAACAGCGATCAGTACTACGATGCGCAAGTCGTAAATACGTCCGAAGCCATCGACCAGTACAACCATTACATGCGCTTTATCGCCGGCGACCAGCCCTTCATTGAAATCGACAACAACGAAATCAACGACGGCAGTTCCGCCCTGGTCATCTCCGAATCCTACGGATGTGCGTTCGTCCCCTGGATCGTCAACAACTACGACAAAGTCTATGCGATGGATGAACGCTATGCGGAAGGCAACTTTGTAACCTTCTGCAAGGAAAACAACATCACCGATCTGATCGTCGTCAACAACATCCAGCTGGCCAACACCACCACGCTGGCAGCTGCCATCGACGAAAAGCTCCACTAATTCGCAAAATAATGTCAGACCGGCTCGTATAAAAGAACGAGCCGGTCTTTTATTTTACTTACGCTGAAGAATAAGCCAGGTTAAAATGCAGATTGCTGCAATTGGGCAAGATAGATGAGACAATGCTTTCTCTGGTTCACCATGGATAGAAAAAGCGGATTTGAAGACAATCTTTCCAGGAGATTGTGCTGAGTCTTCGAATAAGGCCGGATTGTTGTATCCTGGAAGCAAGTTTTTGTTGCAGACAAAGCAGCATTGAGAAAGGAAGCAGAGATCATGAATGAAGAAGCGAACAGTACCCAAGGATTAGCCCCTGCGGTTTCCAGTTCAGATCCGGCCGCAAAAGAAGATACTGAATGGACATTCATCGATCTGTTTGCCGGAATTGGAGGAATGCGACTGGCGTTTGAAGCGAACGGATGCCGGTGCGTGTATTCTTCCGAATGGAATAAGTTCAGTCAGAAGACGTATGAACTGAATTTTGGCGAGAAGCCCGATGGCGATATTACCGCTGTGAATGCAGACACCATTCCGGATCACGATATTCTCGTGGCCGGATTCCCGTGCCAACCGTTTTCTCTCGCCGGTGTATCGAAGAAAAACAGTCTGGGTCGAAAAACAGGATTTGAAGATAAGACGCAGGGAACGCTTTTCTTTGACGTCTGCCGGATTCTCAAGGCGAAGCGTCCAAAAGCTTTTCTGCTGGAAAATGTTAAGAACCTGATCAGTCATGATAAGGGGAGAACCATGAAGGTCATACTGGAATCTCTGAACGATCTGGATTATGCGGTCGACTACAGAATTCTGGACGGGTGTGATTTTGTACCGCAGCATCGGGAACGGACTTTCATCATTGGCTATGATCGAAAACGCTATGGGGAACCCTTCGATATTTTTGAACTCTATTACAGTGATCTCCACCCGAAACTCCGGGATATTCTCGAGACGAATGTAGACGATAAGTACACCCTTACAGATAATCTATGGAACTATCTGCAGAATTATCGCAGCAAGCATGAAAAAGCCGGAAATGGTTTTGGATACAGCATCGCGGATCCAGATGGTATTACCCGAACCCTCAGTGCCCGTTATCATAAGGATGGTTCTGAGATTCTGATTGCACAGGAAGGAAAGAATCCGCGCCGTCTGACGCCGAGAGAATGCGCTCGACTGCAGGGCTATCCCGATTCCTTTAAAATCGAAGTGTCGGATACGCAGGCGTATCGCCAGTTTGGAAACTCCGTTGTTGTACCTCTGGTCACCGTACTCGCCGGTATGATTGTCCGCAAGTTGAATCAATACGAAAAAGGCCTGGAATCCTGAGGGTTCCGGGCAGTGGAATTATATATATTGAAAGCACAGATGATTCAAAATGGATATAAAGAGCAGTGAAGAACGTAGCCGTAATATGGCCAGAATCCGTTCGGAAGATACGAAGCCGGAAATGTTTATTCGAAAGAAACTGTTTGCCGCCGGCTATCGCTACCGGATCCATAAAAAGGGGCTGCCGGGGAAACCGGATCTGTTCCTGAAGAAATACAATACGGCGATCTTCATTCACGGCTGCTTCTGGCATCGACATAAGAACTGCAAGCTTGCCTATACGCCCAAAAGCAATATGGAATTCTGGCAGAAAAAGTTTTCAGCCAATACCGAACGGGATCGCAGACAGACGGAAGAACTGCAGAACATGAACATTCGCGTGCTGATCATCTGGGAATGCACCATTCGAAAGATGATGACGAATTCGGAATACAGCGCGGAAGTGATGCGTCAAATCGATGAGTTTCTGCACAGCCAGACCGAGTTTTACCGGGAGCTCTGAGGGTAGGCTTCAAGATAACGAAGAAGGTACTGCCCGACAATCGAACGAGATTTCTCCTCGCTGCGAAGCAGTGTACTTGCCACATCATAAACATTCATTCCATAGTACATCTTTTTGTTTTCGTTCCCTGGGGAAGTGTCCACTCCAAAGTAGTTCAGAACGGTTTTGGCAAGGTAACCGCGAAATTCCTGTTTGCCAAGCAGTTCGTCTTCGATACCTTTTACGCCAAGGCCTTCAAAAAGGTACAGGTATAAAATACCCGCCGCCAGATCATCAATGGAACGTTCGCTGCAATGCTGTGTTGGAAATAAGACGTACTCTTTCATTTTTGCTGCACCTCCAGCTATATGCAGCGTAGCAGCCAGGACAGCCGCAAAGCAACTGGAGCTGCATGAAAATGTCCCGAATCCGGCAGCATTAGTGCTCGGATGTATACACCCTCATACGATCAGGTGCGGATTATTAAAAACGAGCTTTATTCAGCCTTCAGAAACGAATTCTGTTTCTGGGGCTTTTTTTCTGGGCAGAGAGGGGCGGATGAACAGCGATCAGTTCGGACCGGCAGGTATACACTTAATTTATGACAGTTTAAATCAGCATTTTGAAATTGTTGGTAAAGGGTTTTCATGAATATCCTGCAGGGCAGGATAATAAAGAACAGAGATAACACGAATATGTGCAATCTGGCGAAATGGCCAGATTGAGAAATTTATGGCGAGCAGAGCGCGCTGGATAAGGAGAGCAGATGGAGAAGAAAAATTATTCCGGGACGGAATATGACAAGGCAAGAGAACAGGTTGACCTGAAACAAGCGGAACATATCTCCTGGGATGACCTCATTTCTATGAAATTTCTTGAGGATCAGAACCAGACGATTGAAGACTGGAACCGACAGGCCAGAAGTTTTGTTCCAGGGTGGATCAACCTGTCCAAAGAAGACTGGCAGGCTATATGCAGAGGGAAACAGGAAGAAGAAAAAAGAAGACTGGACGTACGGCAGAGAGGCGAAGAAGCCACGATCCGTTCCAGCCAGGAACTGAACAGTGCGGTCATTCCGCAAAGCGAAGGCTCTTCCTGGCAGAAGTATAAAAGACGGCTTCGTGAAAATGGCTTTTCTTCTGCATCAGTGGACCAGATTGAAGAACAGACGCTGAATATTCTGCATCAGCTGAGCAGCAGGACAGATCCGGGCAAGCCGATCAAGGGACTGGTTGTGGGTAATGTACAGTCCGGAAAAACTGCAAGCATGGCGGGGCTGATGGCTATGGCTGCGGATAATGGCTGGAATTTTTTCATTGTGCTGACCGGGCCGACAACCAGTCTCAGAGATCAGACGGAAGCTCGCCTGCGAAACGATTTGATGGACTACTCAGGGAATCTTTCCTGGGACTACCTGAATTATGCCAATCTGGGAGACAGACGGTTCAATTACTCGGTTGTGCAGAATCCAAAGCGAATTCTTTTTACGGTATGCCTGAAAAATGCGGCGAGGCTGAATCAGCTGCACAAGTTTTTAGAGAAAGCTCCCAATCCGGAAGCCCTGAAAATTCTGATTATTGATGATGAAGGAGATCAGGCAAGCATCAATACCGGAGATATCACCAAAGACAAGAGAACTTCAATTAACCGGAACATTATCGATCTCGTCTACGGAAAAGAAAAAAAGGGAAAGGAACTCAGACCGTTTGGAGCGTTGAATTATGTCATTTATACAGCGACTCCGTATGCGAACTGCCTGAATGAAGGGCCGGATAAGAATCACGGCGAAAATCTGTATCCCAACCATTTTATTTCCATGCTGGCTCCTGGAGGAGGCTACTTTGGACCAAAGACCATTTTTGAGGCAGAAGAGGAAGAAGACCGGAATCGACTCGATGTTGTCAATCTGATTGGCAGGGACCAGGAAAGAGAGATGCGAGAACTGGAAAAGGGAGAAACAAGGACTCTCCCGGTTTCTCTTCAGGATTCCATCCTCTGGTTTATCTGCGCTGCGGCGATTTACCGCTATCGAAACATTATTAAGCCGGTCAGCATGCTGATTCATACCAGCATGCGTGTAAACGATCAGGACGAAGTCTATGAGGCAGTCGAATCATGGCTGAATGCAATTCAGAACAATGCAGTGGGCAGATGCCGGACGGTTTATGAAGAGCAGAAGAAAAAGCTGACGCTCAAAGATTTTAAGGCATCTTTCCCCGCGTATGAGTCCCTTGATGAAGTTGAAGATTACCCGGACTTTGAAGAACTCGTTCCATTCATCCGGACACTGATCAGTCATGTTACAACGATTCATCTTGAAGAAGAGGACAAGTACGAATTCTCCTATGATAAAGGGATCCTTCTTTGTGAGGATAACAGCAGCAAAAATAAGGACAGTGACGATAAGCACTACCGACTGGCCTACCCGGATCGAGCAAAATTAAAGGAACTCGGCTTTGGACCTGCGTTTATCGTAGTCGGCGGAAACACGCTTTCCAGGGGACTGACCCTTGAAGGACTCGTATCCTCCTATTTTTTACGAAACTCGCAGCAGGGCGATTCTCTGATGCAGATGGGACGCTGGTTTGGCTATCGGAAAGGATACGAACTGCTTCCGCGAATCTGGATGACAGAAGATTCGTTTGAAAAATTCCAGTTCCTGGCTGAACTCGATAACGATCTTCGCTCTCAGGTCAGCCTGATGAGCCAGATGGGTAAGAAACCGGAAGAATTCGCTGTGGCGATTGCCACTTCACCTCGACTTTCCTGGCTCAGACCGACATCCAGAAACAAGTCGCAGTCCGCTGAAACGGTGCGAGTCGATTTTGCCGGAACAGAGATGCAGCTTCTGACCTATTTAAGCGATCCGCACATTGTCGAGAAAAACAACAGAATTCTGGAGGAATTTCTGAAACATCTGGGCAAACCGGAAATTTCGGAAGCGGATGGACATTCTGGAATCTGGACGAATGTCCCGTATACCGACATTGCCAGGGATGTGTTTGAAAAAGGATTTACGGTGGCCCCGACTTCCAGAACCTTCCAGGATACCGATGAGCTTCTGAAGTGGGTGGAAGAGGAAACGAAAAAAGGCAGTTTCAGGAACTGGACCGTTGTACTGGCCGGTACAAAACCAGGTCGGGAAAATCGTTCTTCGTTTGCTCTGAACCCTGATTTTTCAATTGGTAAAGTGCAGCGTTCCTGGGCGGCAACAGCACCAGACCGTTTTTCCATGAAAGCCCTGTCTATTAAGCGGGATTATGTAGCGCATCTGAAGAAAAAAGACTTTCCTGCTCAGAGTGCGGATGGTCTTACCTGGGAAAACATGATTCGTGATGAGTCGATTTCCTCGTCGTATCGCAACTATATTCAGAAAGCCGGTAAATCCGATGTGCCACTTATGCTCATCTACTGTATCGACAGTGATTCGAACGAAAAAGGCCCTGCCGGCAGTCCCCGCAGAACCCTGAAGGATCTTGGAATTCAGAACGGGATTTTCGGCATCACCTTTGTCATTCCGGGAATTCGAGGAAAGCATGGCGTAAAGATGAAGATTAAGCTCAAGCAGGAGAGCGGAGACGAAGAAGATGGAGATTAAATATCAGGAGAAGGGGTACAGCGTCATGAGCGGTGCTCCGCTTTTGAGGCAGATTCAGAATGAACATACTCCAACGATCGATCTGCTCATTCGCGAATCGGTTCAGAACAGCCTGGATGCAGCCAGAAAGAGCTCGAAAACCGTTTATGTCAATTTTATGACCGGTTCTTTCCAGACCACAGAGCTCAGTCCTTTTCTGAAAGGTATCAGCAGTCTGCTCAATCAGTACTATCCGGGTGAACAGGAGTTCCTTGCGATAAAAGATACAGGCACGGTAGGCCTGACTGGACCTGTCAGCATTACGCAGACCAGGAACGAACGGTTTGGAAATCTGCAGTCGCTGGTTTATCAGATCGCCAAGGCGCAGCAGTCCAAAGGCGCAGGCGGGTCCTGGGGGATTGGAAAAACCGTATACTTCCGCGTAGGAAACGGACTGGTATTTTATTACAGCCGAATTATTAACAATGAAACCAGACTGTATGAAGAACGTCTGGCAGCCACCCTGGTGGAAGATGAAAACAAGCCAAAGCTTCTCGTCGACAACCCTAACCGTTCTGGAATCGCCTGGTGGGGCGAGCCGGATCCTGAGCTCGAAAAGGAAGGCAAGGAAGGAACAATTCCTCTGATTGATTCGCCAGAGATTCATGAAATTTTGAAAGTATTTGGTCTTCAGCCTATGCGGGATGACGAAACAGGAACAATGATCATTATTCCTTTTGTTGACCCGGGGGCACTCCTGAGCCAGACACTTACGGAAGCCGAACAGCTTGGAGAAGCTGCGATTCCTTACTGGAAAGGAAATCTGTCCTCCTGCCTGAAAATCTGTCTGCAGAAATGGTACTGTCCGCGTCTGGATAATCCAGAGTATTCCCGAATTACCGGAAATCCCGTTCTTCAGGCGAGCGTAAATGGAGACGCCGTACGTGAAAAGACGTTTCTGCCGCTCTTTCAGCTCATCCAGAGGATGTATAACAGTACGCCTGACCATCCTCTGACCTTCAGGGGAGCACGCATTAATTCCGAAGATATCCTTCTGAGAAATGCCTTTGAATCGACAGGCGGAAAAAAACGTTCAGCCGGCATTCTTTCTTCCGTTAAGGTTACCGAGCAGGAACTGGATATGCTTCCTCCGGAAAATCTTCCTGGACCTTACGCGGATATTGACCGGGACAGTCCGTCTGAACTCAATGAGCCGATTCTGGCCTATATGCGCCGTCCGGGCATGGTGATTTCCTATGAGACAGACAGCACATGGACCCACAGCATGCCGAAAGCTCCCCATGGAGAATTCATTATTGCTGCGTTCCGTTCGAGTCAGGATACTGTCCTGAAAAAGGAATTCCATACCGATGAAATCACTACCCTGGAGGATTATCTGAGGAAAACAGAAAATGCGGATCATATGAGCTGGAATGACCTGGATTTGAATCGCAGAAAAACCGGTATCGTTAAGAAGATTCGCACAAACCTCATCAATAAGATCAGCAGCCATTATAAGGAAGCTGTGCAGGCAACCGATCGAAGGCAGAATCTCAGTCTTGGAAAGATCATTGGCTCAAAAATTCTTCCTGCAGAAGGAAGCGGATACTGGGATGACCGCGGCGGCGGATCCTCCGGACCTGGAGGAACGGGTGGTGACGGAGATACGTCGACTCCCGATATTCAAGGCACGATGGGAACCGTGACTGGATTTAAAATGTCCGTCTGCGACGCGGTGGAATACAGAGGCAGCCAGGTTTGCATTCCGGTCCAGCTCAGTTTTGGAAAAAGAGATCAGGGCATTCTGTCTGTAGCGGTTCAGACCGAAGCAGGACGCCGAACTGCGGACTACTGGGCCAAAAATGTCGGCACATTGTATCCGGTCTGGATCGATGCGCTTGAGATTAACCGGATCGAAAAGGGAAGAAAAAAGTTCAGAAACACACACGCAGAGCCAGAAGCCGGTTCTGTGGAGTCCATGGCGGAGATCCACAATTCAACGGTTTTTCAGAATATAGAATTTGAATTTGAAAAGGGGAACGGCGGTCCAGGATGTCATTCCGTACGGATTCAGGTTCCTGAAGCCGATCATTATCGCCTTTTCTGTGCGGTTGTTGTGTCGGTCAGCGATCTGGAAGCCGTACTGGACTTTAAAAAGGTTACTGACCCAGGAAAGAAAGAGGCCGAAAAATGAGATCGACAGATATTTTTCGATATCCAGTTCTCACTGAAGATCTCTTTCGGAGAATTGGCTACACGCTCGACACTATGGAGTTTTCCTATACGGATCGATACGGCCAGCATTCGCTTACGGAAGAATCCCTTCAGGGTTCTTCAGCGACCGTCACGCGCATTCAGCTGAATGATGAACGTCAGATCTGGCATCCGGATACCGATACCCTGGATGTGGAAATCAGCGGAGAGATTGAAAGTCCGATGTTCCTGTTTGGGAAGAAGGGACTTCTTCCTTCTGAGGGCTCCAGACTGGGAATCGGGCTGATCTGGACAGATCAGAAATCCAGAATTCGCGGCAGCCAGACGATTGGTTCTATTGCTTCAGACCGCAGCGAAAATGCAGAATTCAGAGCCAGAATCCATTTTGATCCAGGGGTACTTCGCGGAATTCTGTTGCTTCGGATTGTTCTTTATGTAGATCTTCCTGGCAGGAATAACGAAACGCGAAAAGGTACGGTAGTTGGCGTGCTCGATGATATTCTGGTCGTCATCGAAGGCAGCGGATCCGTATTCCCAGTGGCGGAAGTAGATGCTCCAGGCATGCCGCTCTGGTGGATTCAAACCCTGATAGAAGATCCCAATACAGATCGTTTTGATGAGGAACATTTTATCCTGAATCTCAACCGCGCCCATTGCCTCTATCCGGAACTGAAAGCAGCTTCCGGTGAACAGCCCCCTTTGCTTAAAGAAGTGCTGGGGTCGTCGATCTTCACTCTTGTTCAGCAGGTCCTCCGCTGTGAAGGAGGCCGTGAAGCCATCCGAAACGCGGAGGATGCGGAAGCGGGCAGTATGGCCAAAATACTGAATTATATGGCTGTGACTGGAAAGTGGCTGGATTATCTGGATCAGCCGGAAAAACTTTCCCGTGAAATCCACAACTGGGTTGAGAAGGAGTTTTAGCCATGAAGTGGAAAATCATGAATAAAAGAGAGGCGTCTAAGATCGCCGAACAGTGGGAAAGCATGCGCCCGAAAAAATTCGATGAGATGATGGAGAATCTGCAGTCTTTCTCGGATGAACTGACTGAAGAGTACAGAGATCTCAGGCGGGGTATCCTGGAAGACTGGGAAAGAACGAAAGAAGATGTTCGGGGAATCTCTGGCGAGGAGAAACGTCAGAAGTATTTGACGGATCTTCTTTTCGCGCTCCGGTTGTATGAACGGCTGAAAAACTGCGGGATGGATATTCGGTACGCTTCCTATGATGATGTATGGATTTATCTGCAGATGAAGGTTGTTCCTGAAATTGTCATTCAGAGATATGGCGTAGTTCTGGATGCAGAATCAGGAACCGTAATACTGCCGCTCGACCATATGTTCAAAAAGTCGGCCCGTATCTATATGAAGGCTATATGGTGGTATCTTTTCCTTTCCTTTCGGACCGACGAGGATGGCAGGGAAGATTATCCGGCAACACAGAAGATGCTCTGGTATCGGACTACGGATACGATTCTTCAGATGGTGGAACGCGCCGGAAGGGAAGGCTATCGAGTGGATGTGAGCAGAGAACTCATGAAAGTGTTCTGTCAGCATCAGGAACTTGGGGATAACGATTTCCGAAAGCTGCTCATTCTGAATACAGCCAGAGCCCAGGTTATGGAGCCGGCGCTGTGTGATGGCGGCATCTCTGGATATGTAAAGGAGCTGTTTGATTATTTCGAATTCTAATTCACTTCCAGATATCATTGATCTTTTCTGCGGGTGCGGCGGCCTGGCTATGGGGTTTCAGAAAGAGGGATTCCATATTGCGACAGGAATGGATATCAATGATCCGGCCGTACAGAACGCGTCCTATAACTTGCACTGGCGCTTTGTCGAAGAATCCCCTTATGAATGCAGAGATATTACCGTTACCGACGCCGAAGAGTTCAAGGCGGCGATTGACAAGAATGGATGCATCGTAATCGGCGGACCGCCCTGTCAGGCGTACTCGCTGGCTGGCCGTGCCAAACTGAAATCTCTTGGAAGTCATCGGGAAAACACCAGAGACCGACGAGGCTATCTCTTCGAAGATTTTCTGCGGATGGCCCTGGATTTGGATGCACGTGGGGTAGTTATGGAAAACGTTCCGGAAGCTGCCAACTAGGGGGGAAGAAATGTTCCTGAAATTGTCTGTCAGACGCTGGAAGAGAACGGCTATCTGGCGATCTGGACAATTCTGAACGCCGCTGACTTTGGCGTTCCCCAGAAAAGGGAACGTCTGATTCTGATGGCGGTAAAAAAGGAACTTGCCGATCAGATCGAACTGCCAGAGCCGACCCATCACTCCAGTGAGCCCGATCTCTCCAATTCAGCAGGCCGTATTCGCGGTTTCACCCGTTTTCCCCATTTTCGCGAACCGCGTTCCGGGGACGATTCTCTGCCCCATGGAACACAGTGAAAATGGCGCTGGATGATCTGCCTGTTCTTTTTACAGATCCAGCACAGAAGTATTCGCTTGGACGCATTAATCAGAAACTTCCCTATACTCGCAAGGCAGGCAATCCTTATCAGGTCTGCATGAGAAATTGGTATGGAACCGAAAACGGAAAAGTATCCGCCAATGTCTTTCGAAAAACGCTGCGAGATTATCCCATTTTTGACCGGATGAAGCAGGGTGACAATTATGTGCAGGCGTCACAGATCGCGGATCAGCTTCTTGCAGAAGCCGCTGCCCGGGCTGGAATCACGGAAGAGAGCAATCCGGAAGAGTATGAGGAACTGAAGAAAAAGATTGTTCCTCCCTATGATCGTGAAAACTTCCTCTATAAATGGACACGACTCAAGGAGAATCAGCCTTCTCATACCCTGGTCGCCCATCTGTCGGTAGACACCTATTCCCATATTCATCCGGTCGAACCGCGGGTATTCATCCGGTCGAACCGCGGGGAATTTCCGTTCGTGAAGCAGCAAGGCTTCAGTCGTTTCCGGACGCCTATCTGTTTCAGAGCAATATGGGCAATTCCTACAGGCAGATTGGAAACGCCGTCCTGCCGCTTCTTTCTCTGGCAATCGCCAAAGCGATCAAAAAGACTTTGAATGAAAAGAAGCACAAGGGTCTGCAATCGACGGATTAAATCCGATACGCAGCCTTTTCAAAACGTCCCGATGGCTGGAAACGTTGAGAATATCAGGAAAGGAAGCCAGCAGATGAAAGATACAATCGATGAAATCAGAGAATTGTTTGCGACAAGCAAAGGACATACAGGCTGTTACCGGCTCGAAACGCTCCCAGACCCCTGGACAGGATGGGTATGCCGACTGGGAAGCGGGAAATTTGGTGTCGGTATTCCCTATGAGGGAACAACAGTGAATGAAAACTTCAACGACATGGCTTTCTATTCGACTGAACTTGTAATTGATGGAGAAGAACAGCACCTTCTTATGATCGATTCGGATTACGAAGAAGGAAGGGAACAGTTCGCCATGCTCGGTGTGAGCCTGGTGGATCCTGGCGAAAAGGGCAGGCTGCGCAGCGAGATTCTGGCAGACCCGCTAGCCTGGTGGAAAAAATGGAAAGAGCTTGTGGGCAACTCCGTTGTGGAAAAGAAACCCTATGCAGTCATTGGGGAAATGATCGCTCTGTGCCAGATTCTGAAGAAAGACGCGAACGTGCGCTGGGGCGGACCGCAGGCATCTACACGGGACATTGAGTCCGGCAGTGCAGAGTATGAAGTGAAATCTACCGTCAGTCGCTATAACAAAGTTGTCCATATTCCGGGTCAGTTCCAGCTTCAGGGACAGACCAAACCGGTTTATCTCGTTTTCAATCGCTTCGAAGAAAAGGAAGACGGGTATTCGATCAACAGAATGGCGAACATTCTGACAGGTCAGTATGGATATTCTTCGGACCTTCTTGAAAAGCAGCTGAAACTGCTGGGATGTCCGAAAGGAAAAAGCGATCGGGACATTCAGTATGCACTGCTTGAGCAGTGTACATATGAAGTCAATTCTGACTTTCCTCTGATCACTCCATCCAGTTTTGCAAACGGAAAGATGCCAAAAGGCGTTGTGAGCTTTGAGTATTCTGTCGATCTTGACGCCTGCCCGGAATGTCAGAGAGAAATTCTAGATTCAAACTGGGAGGAATCCCATACTCTGCATCGCCTGATGTCGTTATAGATCGCCGCTGTTTCTCTGCAAAAAAGCCAGCCAGGATGATAACCTGACTGGCTTTAATCGCTTCGATTGGTCCCCCGCAGAGGCTCAGCGAGCGGAGGAGCATTGGTTGGCTTCCGCAGATGGAGTTTCGCCCTCCATAGGCTGATCCGTACCGGACTGCGCATCTTCTGCAGGTGCGTCGGTTTGAGAAGAGGCATCGCTTTGCAAACTGGATGTGAGCAGCGGCGTCTGCGCTGGAGCATTGTCGTCGGCTTTGGAGCCGGAGACGAGCGTGAAGTAAGAATATTCGACGGGGGAATTGATTTTGGCGGGAACATCCACGCAGCCGATGCCGCTGGAAATGGTGTACGGGAAAGAAAGCTTCTGGGACTTGGATCGGTTGATCTGGGTGCTGCCTTCCACCGTCCGGTAATTGCCGAAAATCGGCCATTTCACCTGCGAACCGTGGGAGTTGCCGCAAAGCGCAAGATCGGGATGAAGCGAAGAATTTTGTACCGCAAGCAAATTGTCGGGGAAGTGGGAAAGCATCAGACAATACGTGTCGCCGGGAATAGTGGACGCAATCGCTTCCGGGTCGGGCTGCAGGCCCAGACCGGCGAGGCGAATGCCGCTGCCCGAACCGTTGGAAAGAAGAACCGAAGCGTTGTCGAGAATTTCGACCTGGCTTCGACCGTAGACGTCATTGACTTCGAGAAGACGGTTCATGGACGTCTGATCCTGTTCGCCATAGACGGCGAATTTTCCGCTCGGCGCTTCGACGCGGCTGATCCAGTTCACCATCTGATCGCGCATTTCACCGCTGACTTCCGCATTTTTCGAGAAGAGATCGCCGCCGATCAGCAGAACGTCCGGTTCCAGAGAGGCGATTTCATCAAAGAGTTTATCGCCTTTTTCAACGGGGAAATTCTCGCCGTATTCGATATCACTCAGATAGACGATCGAAAGCTGGTTCAGAGAGGCGGGAATTTTCGTCGAACGGATTTGCGAAAAGTTCGAGTGCACCTGGTAGGGGGCAACGAAAATGCCGTTGTAAAGGGTCAGGGTCAGGCAGGTCATGCAGAATACGGCAATGCCGATCACCCACATGGAAATTGTCAGCCACAAAGGCTGTCTTCTTTTTCGGGAATGTACGCGATGCGCGGTTCGTCTGGCCATAATCCTGCTCCTTTCGCCTAAAAAATGGGTTCATGGACAATCTATTATAAATCATTGGCTTCCATAGAGATATCCTCTTTCTTTTTCGAGCAGTGTTCCCGCGGGCGGCGCGTGACCGGCTGGACTAGACGGACCGGGACCGGGATTCCTGCTCCAGATCGAAACGATGCGGAGAAGAAAAGCTTCAGAGGTATGGAAAAGGCGGTCTGTGCAGACCGCCTGGTAAAAATCAGAATGAATTTGTGGATCGGCTAAAACCGAGGGCTGGATTCTCTCGATCAGCTGTTTTCCTGCGAAGCCGGTTTGGCGGCGGGTGCAGGTTTGTTTTCCGCCGATCTGGATCCGTGCACTGCGGCATGGGTCTGGGTATGACCGGCGTTTTTTCTGGCCTGCTGTCTTGCACGATGCTGCGCGGCGAGTTCTTCCATGGCTTTCTTGGAGTTCAGAATAACCGGAATCACGATCGGGTTGCGGTGCGTCTTCTTATAGAGGAAAGGCTCCAGAGAAGAACGGATGCAGTTTTTGATGTCCGCGAACGTCGTTCTTTCTTTCAGTCGGGCCTGCAGGTTGGTCGAAACGATGAATTCGGCTTCCTTGAGCAGCGCCTGCGCGTCTTTCAGGAAGACGAAGCCGCGGCTGACGATAACAGGTCTTGCCAGCAGCTTGTTGGCGCTGGAATCGATCGGAACGATGACAGCCACCAGACCGTTGTCGGCCAGGATGCGGCGGTCTTTGAGAACCGCGGTAGAAAGACCGGAAATGTCGTTGCCGTCGACGTAAATGTCGTCACCCTGGTAACGCCAGTCGGACTGGATCACTTCGTGGTTGCGCAGCAGCAGAACGTCGCCGTTGGCGCAGACGAAAATGTTCGATTCCGGAATGCCAAGTTCCATGGCGGACTGACGATGCTGCATTAACATTTTGTGTTCGCCGTGAATCGGCATGAAGTAACGCGGCTTGATCAGCTGCATCATCAGCTTCTGCTCCTGCTTGGACGCGTGGCCGGTCGTATGCAGGTTGTTGAGCACGGATTTGTTCAGAACCGTTGCGCCGGAGCGGAACAGCTTGTCCACAATCTTGTTTACGGAAGCGTCGTTGCCTGGAATCGGATTGGACGAGAAGACGACGGTATCGGTCGGTTTCAGGTGAATGAAGCGGTGGGTACCGTTGACGATGCGGCTGAGCGCGGCGAGCGGTTCGCCCTGGCTTCCGGTGCAGAGAATGCAGATTTTGTTATCGGGGGTGGTGCGCAGTTCTTCTGGAGACAGAAGATCTTCGTTGCGGATTTTGATAACACCCATTTTGCGTCCGATGTCGACTACATTTTCCATCGAGCGGCCAAAGACAGCCACTTTGCGTCCGGTTTTGAGCGCGGCTTCAATAATCTGAGCCACACGGTAAACGTTGGATGCGAACGTCGCGACGATCATACGGTGCGGTGTGCTGGCCATAATGCGCAGAATTTCGTTGGAAACGTCCTTTTCCGAAATGGAGAAGCCGTCGACGCCGGAGTTGGTGGAATCCGACATGAGCAGATCCGGCTTGAGTGCGCCGATGTACGCCATTTTCTGGTAGTCCGCGTTCTGACCGATCGGGGTCAGGTCGAACTTGAAGTCGCCGGTGTGAACGATCGTGCCGTTTGGCGTGGTGATCATGACGCCGAGCGAATCCGGAATGGAGTGGATCGTGTTGAAGAAGCCGATGTTGAAGTACTTGGTCTTGATGGCCGAGTTTTCGTTGATTTCAATAATCGGAACTTTCGGCGCGTCCTTGTGTTCGGAAAGCTTTTTCTCAATGAGGGCTTTCGCGAAGCGCGGTGCGTAAATGGCATCGATGTTGACCTGCTTGATCAGAAAGGGAATGCCGCCGATATGGTCTTCGTGACCGTGGGTAATGACAAGGATTTTTCGCTTGTTATTATTGCGGATGAGGTGGTGATAATCCGGGATGACGTAGTCAACGCCTAACAGATCATCATCCGGGAACAGGACGCCGCAGTCGACGATGGCGATTTCATTGCCCTGTTCGTAGCAGTACATGTTCTTGCCGACTTCGCCCAGTCCGCCAAGCGCGTAAATCTGCGTATCCGTCGGGAGAACTTTCGTTCGAGTGGACGGACTGCCGATGGCGGGGACAGGGGAGTGGACAAAAGGCTTGCCGACACCTTTTGAATTGCGGCTGTTTCCGGAATGGCCGGAAGATTTGTGATGCGCCGGATTATTCGATCGGGGCGCAGAAGTGCTGCGGGGTGCCGGTTTCTTCTGCGCTGCAGGCGCCTTTGGGGCGCGTTCTGCAGAAGAAGGAGCAGCCGCAGTTGACGTGTTGTTAACTGGTTTTTCGTTCATTGGAATGGTAGAACAGATCCTTTCTAAAACGGGGCTAAGTCTTAGCCGTCAGGGGGAGTATTCGAAGGTTCTGCGCTCCAGCCGGTTTCATTCACTCCGGTATCCATAAAATATGGAAACCAAAAGAAAGGACGAAAGGGCAGGGCAGCAGCCGGAAAAGAAAGGAAAAGATTTCCCGTCTGCTTAAAAAGACGGGAGGATTCGATCCTGATCAACTGGGGTGAATACTGAAAATGCGCAGGCAGGGGGTTCAGTCCTGCAGGCGTGCGCGCAGCGTGCGGGCAGGGAAGAGGGGTTCTCTTCAGCATGCCGCTTCTTATCTTCTATTTTAGCATAAGGGCAGCCGCTTGCCGGACTGACGAAAGATTTACTAAAAGAAGAAAAGCGTTTTTGGATTCCTCTTCTTATCGCCTGTTTGATCGCCGGTTCTTTCATCTTCCTAAACGGTTTTTTAACGGTTTTTTCCAGACCATATTTCCGATCCGGTCTTCCTGTTTTCCCACGCGGAAAGAAACCGGTCCGGCCGGTCTTCTGGAAATCTTTGGATATTGTTGCACAGAATCATTGCTTTTATAGAATTATCGCTCACAATCCGGACAGGAAAGACAACCTGAAGTGTTTTTCGACAAGGGCTGTTATGAAATGGATGTTCTCGCATGCAAAGACGCTGCCTCCCCGTCGGTCCAGAAAAAGCCAGAAAGAGGGAATTTGCAGTCGAGCACAGTGCCCGTAAGGGGAGAGGAAGGAGAAAGTAAGGAGGACGGCGGCAATGAAAAAAGAGTACTCTGATCGACAGAATACTCCTGGAAAAGACGGTTTTCGAAATTTGACGGGCTCTGCATCGGCGCGCAGGCTTCATCGTTTCTGTTTAACTTATTCCACAACGGTATAGGCTGCCGGTGCGGGATCGTTTAAATGATCGTAGTAGAGAATGCCCGACAGATGATCGATTTCGTGCTGGAGCACGATCGCCGCATAACCGGTTGCCTGAATGACCACGTTGCGGTCGGTGAGCAGATCGTAGCCGCGCACTTTGACCCGGTCGTAGCGGAAGATTTTTCCTGGATGGGCTTCCGGCACGGACAGGCATCCTTCGCCGTCCGGCAGACACGTCATCGTCTTGGAGCGGGAAATGATTTTTGGATTGGCGAGCGCCCATTCGAGGGTCGTGCCGTCATCCGCGTCGACGACAACGGCGATCATTTTCTTGGGAACGCCGACCTGAATGGCCGCAATGCCGACAGCGGGCGAGAGATTGTTTTTCTCGCACAGTTCTTCATCCTGACTGTCTTTTACGTAGCGATGCATCGCAAATAACAGTTCGCGGTCTTCCTCGCTGAGCGGAAGCTCGACATCCGCCGACAGCGAGCGGATTTCGGGCTGATCATCGTGAATAATGGAATCATTGGAAAGTACCATATTTATGCCCTCCGTTTCCTAAACGGTATTCTAATGGTTTTCTATGGCCCTTTCAAATGCGCAAGAGCCGGTGTCCTGACGGTATGATAAAATGAAAGTCCATTTAAGGGGGAGTAACTCCAATGAATTCAACAACGGTTTCCCCATCTTCTGCCAAAGGCAGAAAAAAGGGGAAGTTTGATATAAAAGACTGGCTCGTACCCGCCGGCGGCAGCGATCGCTGGCTGATGGGAGCCGTCATTGTTCTGATGATTTTTGGATCCATGATGGTCCTCAGTTCCAAACAGGGAACGACCGTGGGCATGACGCGTTCCTACGTTCAGGAAATCCTCAAACAGATTGGATTTGTGGTCGTATCCTGGGGAGCTATGGTCTTCATCTCCCGCAAGTTTGACTGGATGAAGCTCTTCAATGCCAAAACGCAAATATTTCTGTGTCTGTTCTATATCCTCCTGCTGTTTGCGGTTCAGCTTGTCGGTATTGACGTGAACGGTTCGAAGGCGTGGCTTCGTCTTGGGCCTCTCACGATACAGCCATCGGAATTTGGCAAGCCGCTGCTCATTTTGCTTCTGGCGTCTTCTGCACGAAACGCCGGGAAAAAACATTCGGAACCCATTCCGTTTGGACAGCGATTCTTTCTGCCGCTTTTTCTGCTTCTGATCAGTGTGTTCTTTATCGGGGGCGCGCAGAAAGACTTTGGTTCGCTGATCATCACGCTGGGCATCGGTCTGGTCGGCCTGCTGGCGACAGCGGATGCGGATCTGACGAAAGTACAGCGCTATATCGTGATCTTTCTGTTTGTGGTGCTTCTTCTGCTGCTCGTCGGCATTTACTTTTCGGACTGGTTTGTGACGCTGTTTCGAAACGTCCCGCTGCTTCGCCACATCGCCGTTCGAATCGAGAATATGAAAAATCCTTATATCAATATTCATTCTGAAGGGTATCAGCCGGCCAACGCGCTGTATTCTCTGGGCGATGCCGGATTTTTCGGCCGCGGCTTTGGCGGTTCGGTTCGTAAATACGGCTTTCTGACGCAGGCGGAATCCGACTACATCCTCGCGATTGTCATTGAAGAGTTCGGCTTTTTCGGTCTGCTTCTGATTACGGTCTGCTACTGCATTCTTCTGTGGCGTCTGCTCCACTGGGCTCTGGCGACCGCAAAGCCGCAGTTTAAAGTCATGCTGCTGTGCTCGGCAGCGTATTTCCTGCTCCACTTCTTCATCAACATCGGCGGCGTCAGCACGCTGATTCCAATGACCGGCGTGCCGCTGCTCTTTATTTCGGCCGGCGGTTCCGCTCTGCTTGCGGTCGGTATTGTACTCGGTCTCGATTTTTACGCGATCAGTCAGATTCAGATCGAACAGGAAATCGAAGCGCAAAAAGAAGCCGAACAGGCCGCGCTTGCAGCCCGCGCGCTCGAAGACGATCTGCAGCTGCAGGCGATGATAGGTATGGGCGAGACAGCTGGACAGGAATTTGCGTACACTGAGCCGGAACGCACGAGCGGCGTTCTTCACGCGCGTTCGGTACGACGGAGTGTCACGCACGATTCGCCTGCGGCGAAAACCGGAACTTCAAGAGGAAGAAACGCGGGAACACGCAGCCGGAAAAAGAGAACGCGCTAGGCAGGGCGCAATCTGTGCTCGGCACGAGACGGTGAGCGGCGCAGCCGCAGCGCCATTTAGACAAAAATTAATAGATACGAAAATCGAATAGAAGATAAGCAACTCGAATCGATAAGAAGGCGGTCTGGGAAAATCATTCCAGACCCCGGAAAGGATACGCGTATGATCGGAGCCTTTGCCGGATCGTTTGATCCGCCTACCGTAGGGCATGAAGATACGATTCGCCGCGCCGCGGCGGTTTTTGAAGAAGTGATCGTTCTGGTCGCTTCCAACTCCCTCAAGCACAATCTGCTCGAACCCGAACGGCGCGTGGAACTGCTCAAAGCCATTTGCGCGGATCTGAAAAATGTCCGTGTTGAGCTCTGCCCCGGACTGACGGTGGAGAGCGCCAAAGCAGCGGGGGCCAATGTGCTGATCCGCTCGATGCGCAATCCTTCCGATTACGAAGGGGAAGCGGCCAACGCCTGGGCCAACACAAAACTGGATTCAGGAATGGACACCGTCTTTCTGCTTGGCGATCCGGCGTATTCGATGATTTCCTCGACGACGGTGCGCGAGTTTCTGAAATACCATCAGAGCATTGAATCGATGGTTCCGCGCTGCGTATTCGAAGCACTTCAGCCCGAACTGGCGCATTCGCAATCGGCCAATTCGGACCTCCAGATCGGATAGAAACCGCCGGACAAATCGGGGTACAAAAACGAGGTCCATTTGTCCTCCGACAAAATGGGCGTGCAAGCTGCAGGCTTTCGCACTTTGCGATGCGCCTCAAAACTCGCTACACTCAGTTCAGTGCCTTCTGTTCTTTCTGTTTTTTCCATTAAAATTGAAATGAATCTTCACAGCGGTCCATGATCGCTGTTTCTTCCTGTCGGCCGTGCATGCAGCCGGCAGATTTTTCGAAAGCACCTATTGTATAAAGAAGAAACTTTGTGCATTTTACAAAATCCCAAAATAAAATATGCCGCACAAATATGCGGCTTGACTGAAAGGAGCATCCCGAATGAGAACACTGACCGACTGGGTTCGAGAACGCGGCTATGAACCGCACAATCTGAAACTCTACTATGAGGCGTGTACGCATTCCTCGTATATCAACGAAAACGACACCGATGTCGAATGCAACGAACGTCTGGAATTCATGGGCGATGCGGTGCTGCAGATCTGGAGCTCCGATACGCTGTTCAACATGGTTCCGCCGCTCAACGAAGGAAAAATGTCGATGATCCGCGCGCAGACCGTCTGCGAAAGCGCGCTCGCCCGTCTGAACAAGCAGCTGGGCTGGTACGAATTTCTTCGCCTCGGTCATGGCGAAGAGAAAAACGGTGGCCGCCATAAACCGTCCATTCTCGCGGACCAGTTTGAAGCCTGCATGGGCGCCATTTACCTCGATCTTGGCTACGATGCGGCCAAGGATATTCTCGATGAATACATGAAGCCGCTCATTACGGCGAAGAAGCCGGATGATGTCACCGACTTCAAGACACAGCTGCAGGAATATGTGCAGACCGATAATAACCGCCAGACGATTCAGTATCGTCTGCTCGAAGAAAGCGGACCGTCCAACGCCCCGAAATTCCGCATGGGCGTGTTCCTGGATGACATCTGCATGGGCGAAGGCGAAAGCAGTTCGAAAAAGCGCGCAGAACAGAAAGCGGCCAAAGAAGCGCTTGGAAAGCTGGCCTGCTGATGGGAGTGCGCGTCCTTGAACTGCTGGGGGATGTCGCGTTCGAAGAAGAACTTGGATCGTTTCTGGAACAGGCGTCGCTCTGCAAGACGCCCTGCTTCCATTCGAAGACAAAAAAACTGGAAATGTACTGGAAGGTGGATCGAATTCCGCCTTTCCGTCTTTACAGCGCTGTCGTCCACGATCTGAAGCTCGCTTTGCATACCGATATTTTCCTTGGCTTTGAACCCGAATCGAGCGAAGTCAATCTCGTGCTGATGGAACCGTATCTGCGCGATCTCGTTTCCAGAAACCGCGATCTGAAAGTTTTCGGCGACCATACGCCGTCCATGAAAGAAGACGGCACGCTTTCCTATACCGTCTACACGCCGGATGCGCAGGACGCCATCGAAGCCAGTAAGGCGACGCTCGAAGACGAACTCAAAAAGATCGGCTTTTCGTGCGCCGTTGAAGGGGTTTTGCGCGAGCGGACGTACGAAGAAGAAGCCGTCCCCAGCGTAGCGGTCCACATGCCCGCGCATAAACCGCAGCCCCGTCCGGAAACTCCCCAGAACGGCGGCAAGTCATCCTGGCGCCGCCGCCCGGCCTCCCAGGCGGAAAAAGTCGCGATCCGTGAACTCGAAGAAGGCATGGACAACGTGGCGATCGAAGGCCGCGTGTTCGCCGTCGAAGTGCGTGAACTCAAAGGCGGCTCCAAACTGCTCGAGCTGTATTTGTCCGACGATGACGACGCCATGTTCTGCAAGACGTTTGAAAGCCGCTCGATGACGCTCGAGATGATGGAGTCGTATCACGTCGGCCAGTATCTGCGCATCGTCGGCTCGCTCGCTTACGACAACTACAAGCACGGCATGGCGTTCCGGATCCGCACGATCGAAGAAATCAGCGCCCCGCGCATTCTCGACCAGGAACCGGAAAAGCGCATCGAATGGCACGTTCATTCCACGTTCTCGGAAATGGACGGCGTCAGCCCGATCGAATCGTACATTCAGCAGGCCTGGGACTGGGGCATGGAAGCGATCGGCCTCTGCGACCATAACGTCGTGCAGGCGTTCCCGATGGCCCAGCACAAAATCGAAGCCCTGAAGAAAAAAGCGCCGGAGCGCGAATTCAAAATGCTGTACGGATGCGAGATGACGATGGTCGACGACGAATACACCGTCGCCTGGAACCTGCGTGATCAGCGTCTCGATGAAGCGGAATACGTTGTATTCGACCTGGAGACGACGGGTCTCTCCAGCCGCCTCGACAAGATCATTGAATTTGGTGCCGTCAAAATGAAAAACGGCGAAATCATTGACCGCCGCCAGATGTTCATTAACCCGAAGCGCCAGATCCCGGCATCCATTACCGAACTGACCCGCATTCGTCAGTCGGATGTCGATGACGCGAAACCGATGGAAGAGGTTTTTGATGACATCCGCGCCTTCATCGGCGACGCGATTCTGGTTGCCCATAACGCGAAGTTTGACTACGGCATGCTGAACGCGGCCGCCAGAGAACTCGGCAAGCCGGAATTCGACAACCCGGTCATCGATACCCTGCCGGCAGCGCGCGCCATGTTCGAACTGCGCAGCTACCGTCTGGGCGCGCTCTGCCGCCATTACGACGTCAGCTATGACGGCGAAGGCGCGCACCGTGCCGACTACGATGCCGAAGTTCTGAGCCTGGTTTTCCTGTACCTGCTTCGCGACTGGGGCATGGACGCCACGCTCGAATCGATCGCCCATCCCGATCCGACAAGCGCTCTGCGCAAAAACTTTGCCTATCACGTCACCGTCTATGCGAAAAACAAGCAGGGCCTGAAGGAACTGTTTGAACTGATTACGCTCTCGCATACGAAATATCTCAAATACAATCCGAACTCCACCAACGTTACCGGCGAGCCGCGCATCCCAAGACGCATCCTGCAGGAATACCACGGCAAGCGAAACCTGCTCTTTGGATCGAGCTGCCAGAACGGCGAAATTTTCGATCTGGCCCATACGCGCAGCGAAAAGGAACTTTGCGACGCGATCGGTTTTTACGACTATCTCGAAGTGCAGCCGCTTCCCGTGTATAAAAACCTGCTCGACAGCCAGACCATTCACGGTGTGGACGAACTGAAGCAGATTCTGACGTTCATTCTCGATGGCGGTCAGAAATGCGGCGTTCCGGTCATTGCGTCCGGCGACTGCCATTACGTGTCGCCTAGACTCAAGCGCGTCCGCGATATTTTCATCAACTCGAAACTGGCCGGCGCTACCCGTCATCCGCTCTACATCCGCGATGAATCGCTGCGTCTGCGCACTTCGGCGCCGGATCAGGCGTTTCTTAATACGCGCCAGATGCTCGACGCCTTTGACTGGGTGGACGACAGGCTGCGCCAGGAAATTGTTCTCGACAATCCGAAAAAACTGGCGGCGCAGTGCGAAGAGCTGTTCCCGATCAAGGACCGCCTTTATCCGCCTGCCATGGAAGGTTCGGATCAGAAGCTTCGCGATATCTGCATGCAGACCGCGGCCGAATGGTACGGCACGCCGCTGCCCGAACCGGTCGAAGCCCGGCTGACCCGCGAGCTCGACGCGATCATCGGTGCCGGCTACTACGTGGTTTACTACATCTCGCATCTGCTCGTGAAAAAGAGCAACGAAGACGGCTATCTGGTCGGTTCGCGAGGATCGGTCGGTTCGTCCTTCGTCGCGACGATGTCCGGCATTACCGAGGTAAACCCGCTCAAGCCGCACTACCTGTGTCCAAAGTGCAAGCATCTCGAATGGATCGAAGATCCGAATATCCATTCTGGATTCGACTTGCCGGACAAGAACTGTCCGGAATGCGGCACCCCGATGAAAGGCGACGGCCAGGACATTCCGTTTGAAACGTTCCTGGGCTTCCACGGCGACAAGGTTCCGGATATTGACCTGAACTTCTCCGGCGAATATCAGCCAAACGCCCACGCCTTTACCAAAACCATTTTCGGAGAAGACCACGTCTTCCGTGCCGGAACCGTAGGTACCGTGCAGGAAAAAACCGCCTACGGCTACGTCAAAGGGTACGAAGAAGAAATGCACATGGAAGACCACCCGTTTTCGGAATACAAGCGGACGGACCTTGCCCAGGAATGCGCCGGCGTCAAGCGGACGACCGGCCAGCATCCAGGGGGCATCGTCGTCGTACCGCTCGATATGGACGTGCACGACTTCACGCCAGTGCAGTATCCGGCCAACAATCCGTATGCGGAGTGGAAAACAACGCATTTCGACTTCCACCAGATTCACGACAACATTCTGAAGTTCGATATTCTCGGCCACGTTGACCCGACCGCCATGAAAATGATGGAACGGCTGACCGGGGTCGATGTCCGCACGATTCCGATGAACGACCCGGCGACGATGTCGGTGTTCTCCTGCTGCGACGCGCTCGGCCTCGATACTACCCGCTACAAGGAAACGACCGGCGCGGCCGGTCTGCCGGAATTTGGTACGCCGTTTGTTCGCGGCATTCTCGAACTGACCCGGCCGACGACTTTCGCCGAGCTGGTTTCCATTTCGGGTCTGTCTCACGGTACGAACGTCTGGCTGAACAACGCCAAGGATCTGATCGACAACGGTACATGTACCCTGCGTCAGGTTATTGGATGCCGGGACGACATCATGGTTGATCTCATCCGCTACGGTCTGCCTTCCGCCGACAGCTTCAAAATCATGGAAAGCGTGCGAAAGGGAAAAGGCCTCAAGCCGGAATGGGAAGAGCTCATGCACGAGCACAACGTTCCGGACTGGTATCTCGATTCGTGCCATAAGATTAAGTACATGTTCCCGAAGGCGCATGCCGTTGCCTACGTTATGATGGCGGTGCGCATCGCCTGGTTTAAAGTTCACATCCCGCGGGCGTACTACTGCCAGTTTTTCTCCATCCGTGCCGATGCCACCGATCTGGCGGTCATGACCAGCGGTCTGACCGCCGTGGAAAAAAAGATGTTTGAAATCGAAAGCATTCGCCAGCAGAAAACCCGCAAACTGGAAAAGAAGGAAGAAGATCTGTATGACACGCTCGAGCTGGCGTATGAAATGTACATGCGCGGCTACCGCATTTCGCCGCTGTCCATTACCCGTTCGCACGCAACCGAATACATCTTCGATCCCGATGACGATCACGCAATCATTCCGCCGTTCTCGGCCGTCGACTCGCTGGGTGAAAACGTAGCCCGCTCGATCGTACAGGCAAGAGAAGAACGTCCGTTTATTTCCAAGGAAGATCTGCTCCGCCGTACAGGCCTTTCCAAAACGCTGATTGAACGCCTCGATTACCTCGGCGCCCTCGAAGGACTCGCCGAACAGGATCAGCTGACGCTGTTCTAAATCCGGTTTTATCCGGCTTTCAAGGGCACTCTGGATCCTTCTGAAAAATGCCTGCTCAGCCTCGTTTTCCATTTTCAGAATTTTGACAGAGCGTGTTTCAGACGCAGTTGAAAAGACGGCTTTCGGGCCGTCTTTTTCTTTAGAACGTTATGAGACATTGCCTTGCGTTTGCACAGATGGTCCGGCATGTCCGTCTCGAGGGGAGCGGGGCCCATGGTATAATCGGGGAAAAGCGAGGTATCGAGAATGGCAACAACGAATGTAAGCTTTGAAATGAACGAAAAGCTCAGAGACGAAATGGCTGAGCTGTGCGAAGAACTGGGCATGGATATCGACGATGCATTCCAGCTGTTCGCAAGAAAAATGGTCAACGAACAGGAAATTCCGTTTGAAGTCACCGAAAAGGATCTTCCTGTATCTGAAACGAAAGAAACGATCCGTGTCATCGTAAAGTGGAGCGCCATCTGCGCAGCGGCTGCCGCCAGCGTGGCTCTCATCGTGCGTCTGATTCGCGCCATCCGTCGCCGCTAGACGATCGGTCTGTGCGTCTTTGAATCGACGCGAGCTGGGCGTGCTCCAAACGCCCTCTACTTGAAATCGAAACGAAAGCCGCCCTTTTTTCTCCAAAAAGCCGCGGCTTTTTCTGTGCCCGGATCGGCGGTATGCATTGCGCAAACCGGATTTTGACATTCTCTTTTTCCGATGCGCCTTTCTGCCGGGTTGGGGAAGACTGAACGCTCTGAAATCGCGCAAGTTCTGCAAAAGTGACTGTGCTGGACAGGCACTGTCTTTGTGTGGTGCTACATTTGTAAAGCCGGAACGAATTTCAGAGATTTTGATCGAAACTGTGAATTTTTCGGGCAAAGCGCAAAGGGATCCGAGAAAGAATGAGCACGCCTTTTGGTTTCTGTTATCCTATGAGACATGACGCGCAGGCGTCATGACACAAAAGGAGACATATATGAGAGATCTTGAAATGTTTGAAATTATCTCCCGCGAAGAAAAACGTCAGAAACAGAACGTTGAACTGATCGCTTCGGAGAACTATGTGTCGAGCGAAGTCCGTGAAGCTCAGGGCTCTGTCCTCACAAATAAATACGCAGAAGGCTATCCTGGCAAACGCTACTACGGCGGCTGTGTCTACGTTGACCAGGCCGAAGAACTGACCCGTCAGCGCGCGAAGGAACTGTTTGGTGCCGAACACGCTAACGTACAGGCGCATTCAGGAAGCCAGGCCAACATGTCCGTTTACAACACCGTCCTTGAACCCGGCGATACCGTACTCGGTATGGACCTGACCAGCGGCGGCCATCTCACACACGGTCACCCTCTGAACTTCTCCGGTCGTACGTATAACTTCATCCCTTACAATGTGGATCCCGAAACGGAACGCATTGATTACGATAAACTCGAAGAACTCGCTATGGAACACCATCCGAAACTGATCGTTGCCGGCGCTTCCGCTTACCCGCGCATCATCGATTTCGAACGTCTTGGCGAAATCGCGAAAAAATCCGGGGCTCTGCTCATGGTCGACATGGCGCACATCGCCGGTCTGGTTGCAGCCGGTCTGCATCCATCGCCGGTTCCCTATGCCGATTTTGTAACGACAACCACGCATAAAACACTGCGCGGCCCGCGCGGCGGCATGGTTCTCTGCAAGGAAGAATACGCGAAGAAACTCGATTCCCGCACGTTCCCTGGCATGCAGGGCGGACCGCTCGAACATGTCATCGCCGCAAAGGGAATTGCCCTTTACGAAGCCAGCCAGCCCGAATTCAAAGCCTATGCGCAGCGCATTCTCGACAACGTGCAGGCGATGGCCCGCGTCTTTGACGAAGAAGGCATCCGCATGGTTTCCGGCGGAAGCGACAACCACCTGCTTTTGCTCGACACCCTGTCTTCGCTGAACATGACCGGCAAGGAAGCCGAACGTCTGCTCGACGCAGCTGGCATTACCGTCAACAAGAACACCATTCCGTTCGATACTCAGAAACCGTTCATCACATCCGGTATCCGTCTTGGCTCCGCAGCCATGACCAGCCGCGGTCTGGGCGAAAAGGAATTCGAACAGATTGCCCGCTGGATCGTTCAGGTTCTCAAAGCCGGCGACGATGCGACCGCAGAAGCCGTTCGCGAAGAAGTACGTAAGCTGACCGCGAAATACCCGGCTGAGGCCGTTCTTGATTAAGCTGTTCTGTATAGGCAAAAACAAGGACAAGGCGCTTCGTGCTTTAGAAGCGGAATACGTCAAGCGCATGGGCGCGTTTGATCGCATGGAAGTGCTGGAATTCAAGGACGAACCCGATACGAAATCGCAGTTTGAAAAGGAAGCTGTCCGCATTAAGAAAGCGGAAGGCGACCGGGTCCTTGAAAAGATCCGCCCCGATGATTTTGTGATTCTTCTCGACCTGCACGGAAAAAGCTGGTCCTCCGAAGAATTCGCGAAAGAGCGGGCATCCTGGACGAATGCCGGCAAGCCGCTTGTCTTTGTCATTGCCGGATCGCTTGGTCCCAGCGAAGAGCTAATGAAACGGGCGAATGTGCGATGGAAGCTTTCCGATCTGACGTTTACGCATCTGATGTGCCGGGTGCTGACGCTAGAGCAGATTTATCGCTCGTTCATGATTGAAAAAGGCCGCTCCTACCACAAATAGGGCAGCCGGAATAAATCGATCGTTTTCTCTTCTCTTCTTTTGAGAGAAAAGAGAGCGGATTGAAAAAATTACCGAAACGTTTGGCGGCATCTGTCCAGTATCCGGATGGGTGCCGCCTTTTTGTGTCGTATAATGAAAAACAGATTTCTGCCCTGCTTTTTTCTCTGACTGTCTGGTCCGATTTCTATATGCGAACAGGAAACTGGGTCCGTTCGAAAAGACGCAGAGAAAAAGAAACGGGCAGCATTACAAGGGGATTTCCGGAAACCGGCCGGTTCTGGAAATCAGATTCAGGGGGACTTTCATGAAAAAGAGAGCCATTCGCTACATTTGTATCGCCGGAACGATTCTGTTTGCGTACTTCATGTTCGTCGGCATTCTTCAGGCCAGCGAAGCGCAGAACGCACTGCTCAGCGCCACCGGCGGCACACAGTCCAGAGTCAGCATCGGCCTGATTGTCTGGATTGTCTTTTGCGGGATCGCCAGTTTTCTGTTTCTGGGCTATGGGGTAATGTCCAGAGGCGGCAAAAGAAACTGGCAGGAAATGATTCATTCGAAAAGAATGGAACTGAGCATGCTTGTGACCGGACTGACCGGCGCTCTGTTCTCGCTGCTTCTGTCGGCTGTACTCATTCAGTCGCTGCCGACGTACAAGTTCAGCAGTTCCGCGATCGCCTCGGCACACAAGCCGCCAAAAACGGAAACGATCGCCTCATCCGCTTCTTCTTCAACCGCTTCTTCGC
>NZ_JBKXLD010000012.1:0-34078 GCF_047010065.1 Allobaculum sp. | reverse complement strand
GCTGATGGAACAGACTCTTCCGGTGAAACTGGCGTTTCAGATCAGTCAGATCTTTCTGAGTCTTGAAAGTCTGAGACGTTCTATCGCTCTGGTCATTGAGAAATTGCCCAAAGGCGAAAATGGAGTTCCGGAAGAAGAGCCGTTCACGGAATTGCTGGCGATCGAAAATGAGGTAGCCATTGAGCCCATTGATTCAACAGAGCTTTTTAAAGCGCTCGATATCATGACGCCAAGACAAGCCATGGCATTAGTACCGATTCTGAAAGGAGGTGGACAATGAGTATCCTGCCATTACAAATCAGTCAGCGCGTTCTGACTGGTTCTGATCTCAATCCGATCTTTTCCGGAGCGCAGAATATCGACTCGATCAAAGTCACTTTTGATGCTGAGTGGAGCGGATTTGCCAAAACAGCAGTCTTTTCCAGAAATGGACTGGACTGCTATTTTTCTGATCTGGACAATTCTGGCCAGACCCTTATTCCTACAGCTGTCCTTGAAGAGTCCGGAACGATTTTCATTGGCATCATGGGCGAGAAAGGAAACCAGAGAATCACTTCCTCCCTCGTTCGATACCGTGTTGGTGAGGGAGCCAGTGTGACTGATCTTCTTGATCCCGATACGGTTCACTCGTTGATGGATCTGGTGAATGAAGCTCTTGCGGATTCTGGAGGCATCACCGGAAAGCGGACAGGAACAACCTTCACACCTTCCGTTTCTTCTGCCGGTGTCATTTCATGGACCAATGATGGTGGATTGGATAATCCAAGTCCGGTCAATATCAAAGGTGCACAAGGAGTCGGCGTACAGTCAGTCTCTGTTTATCTAGCCAGATCGACAAGCAGCACCTCCGCACCAACCAGCGGCTACTCGACAAGTGTCCCGACGCTTACGTCTAGCTACCGCTATCTTTGGGGCTATTTACGATTCACGCTGACCAATAACCAGACAACAGAAACAGCCAAAATGATCATGGGTGTTTACGGAAATACAGGAGCACAAGGTCCCTCCGGCGTTTCACCAACCTTGAGTGCAACAAAGGCGGATAAAACAACAACCATTACGATCACAGATGCTAACGGGACCAGAGAGCTCGCTCAAATCCTAGACGGAATCGATGGAACCGATGGAAGTGATGTCACCAGCAAGATTTCCAGCATTGTCCAGTACTATTGCCGCTCTTCCAGCAATTCAACAGCTCCTACTGCCACTTCCGGATGGAGTACAACCCTTCCAACTCTGAGCTCTTCTTATCCGACGATGTGGACGTATTTCAAAGTGAACTACGAGGACGGTTCAAGCGTAGACAGCCAACCCGTGCTGATTGGAAATTACAACGAACGGTTAAGCTCTGTGAGCGCCTATTTCCAAGTTACCTCGACTTCCGATACGCCCTCAAGCTCTGCTTCGGGATGGACAACATCGGTTCCAACCCTCACATCCGGCAGTCCTTATCTTTGGTGTCATTTGCGCTTTACGTTCTATGCCCATCGATCTTCTTCCACCCATGTTGTTTACTCGAATGTATTTCTGCTGCGAACTTACCAGGCCTCCGGATCAGCATCCGGTCTGATCTTGAACTACACCGGATATCAAAGCACGTTGGATACAACCCAAGGCGACGCAGCACTATCTGCTATCCAGATGGGGATCATGCCGGTGATCTTCACCAACAACAACTACTACCAAGTCATCTTTGTCGAGCCGTATGAGGTCTGTGGCCAAAAATGCTTGAAGTTGTACTATCCATCCACATCGTGTTCGTCCACTTGCATTCTCAACTGTATTGAGTGGAGAACATCGGCCTAGGAGGTGATAAGGATGGTCGATATCAAAATTGTTGCTTCCCGCCAGCGTGAGGAGATGGCGGAAAACTTACGAGATACTCTGGAACTTACCGATCAGGATATTTTCTATGATGAAAGCACCGAAACCGGAAACCCCTATCTTCCAGTCAAGCAAACCTGGCTTCTTCCTCATGAGGAAGGAGTTACCCACCGAGTCGTGTTGAATGATGATGTCCAGGTATGTAATGGATTCAAACAGATCATTGAACAAATGACGCAGTCACATCCGGATTGTGCCTTTTCACTTTTCACTATGGCCTTTGACGGAGATTGTTACGACGACTTCATTAGCGGACTGGATAGCCCCTATATCCGGCACGACTGGTCGATGTGGGGATGCGCCATTTTGCTGCCAATAGGTATTGTCGAAGAATGCTTCAACTATATCGAGGCCGTCTTTGGTGAAGGTGTTCTGGAAAGCCATGGAATTCTCAGCTTTCTCAAACACAAGCAGATTCCGGTGCTCTCCACGATTCCGATAACTGTTCAGCATATTGGGGATGACTCTTTGTACGATCCCAGCCTTCCGGTGCGTCGAAGCAGCCGGTTTGAAGAAAATCCAACAGCAGACTGGACATCCACGAAAGTCGAAGATCCTCCTGTGTTGGAATGGTTCAAGCCCAGGCAAACCGGCAAAGTGGAAGACCGGACAGATCGGATTCTGAATATCTTGAGAGGAGTGAATGTTGATGAATGAAGACGATAAACTGACCCGCTTTTTGCGAAGTCTGATTGTCTTTCTGACCAAAGAGGTCGTAAACGCTGGTGGTGATCCAGCAGAGTTTGATCTTGGCTTTCCGGTGTATAAGCAGAATGCGACTTACAAGGCTGGTGAGATCTTCCGGGATCGGGAATCTGACCAGCCTTTTGAATGCCTTGTCGACTACGACGGAAGCGTTCATCCCGACTGGAATCAATCCGTAGCGACGATCTGGAAGCCGCATCACGGAAAAGACAAAGAGCACGCTTATCCCTGGTCTACGCCTAGCGGAGCTCATGATCTGTACAAATCTGGAGAGTTCATGACTTTCACGGATGGATCTATCTATAAGGCACTTGAAGATACAGCGTTCAGTCCAACGGATCTTCCAACCGCTTGGGAAAAACAAGTATGAAAGGAGATGTTTCAATGAGCAACAAAACGAAAATCTGGATCAAAGCAGCAGCCGTCCGCGCGATCAAAACTGTAGCGCAGACGGCTGTTGGCGTTATTGGAGCTTCTGCTCTGATCACCGAGGTCGACTTTCTTGTCGTCCTTTCTGCCTCCGCACTGGCCGGCCTGGTCAGTCTTCTGACCTCTGTAGCCGGTCTTCCGGAGGTGGAGAATGCCTGAACTGGAAACAAGCATTGTCTGGCTTGGAGCCATTGCAGGAGCGCTGTCTTCTATCGCGGCGCTCCTGTCTTTGGCTTTCAAGCCTTTCTCCCGATTAAAAGAGAGAGTAGCCACTCTTGAAGAAGAACTGCGGAATCTCAATGAACAGCTCGCTGAACACCAGGACAAACTCAACAAAGACCATCACAGCTTTCTTCTGCAGCAGGATGTGAACCGGTTATTGCTGGAATCTACTTCTAACCTGCTCAAGCACAACGTGGATGGCAACAATACAAAACAGATGATGGACTGCGCCAGACGAATCGACGATCTCGTATTCGCGCGTGGCAGCAGCATTAAGGAGGAACTATGACCTATTCGACACTGATCAACGGATCGACACCGATCTACAATAAATGCAATCCCAGAACTTCCAAAATCACCAGGATCACTCCCCATCACATGGCGGGAAACATGGATGCTGCAGCCTGTGCTATGTACCATCGCGATTGTGATCGACAGGCATCAGCAAACTACTATATTGGAACCGACGGTACCATCTGGGGCGGCGTTCCGGAAGAGTTCAGAGCCTGGACGTCCAGTTCCTGGGACAATGATAATCAGGCCATCACCATCGAGGTGGCCAACTCTGCCACAGGAGGAAACTGGCCAATCTCTGATGCCGCGTTCAATTCTCTGGTCAGACTGTGCAAAGACATCTGCCAGCGGTATGGTATCAAGCTTTCCTGGACTGGCACCACAACCGGAACTCTGACCTGCCATGATATGTTTGCCGCTACCAATTGCCCAGGTCCATATCTGAAATCGAAATTCCCAGAGCTGGTGAAACTGGTGAACGGCAGTACTGTGAGCAACGAGCCAACACGAAAATCCGTTGACGTCGTCGCAAAGGAAGTCATCAACGGAAAATGGGGTAATGGAGATGATCGGAAGAGCCGGCTGACAGCGGCTGGCTACGACTACAATGCCGTTCAGGCAAAGGTCAACGAGCTGCTGGGGCAGAAAGCGAAACCTACTGCTCCGGCAAAGAAGTGCAATGATGTGATTGCCCAGGAAGTCATCAATGGCAAGTGGGGCAACGGAAATGACCGAATCAACCGTCTGAAAGCAGCAGGGTATGATCCTAATGCTGTCCAGGCTTTAGTCAACCAGAAGCTCGGGGCTTCAAAAAAATCTGTCGATAACGTTGCTAGAGAAGTCATTGCTGGGAAGTGGGGAAACGGACAGGATCGAATAAACAGGCTGAAGCAGGCTGGTTACAATCCGGTTGAAATTCAGAATCGGGTAAATCATCTGTTGGGCTAAGCACAAAGGCCAGCTAGTCTTGCTCCTGTAGGAGAGTAAGGCTTGCTGGCCAATTTTTTAATCACCTAAAGCTTTAGTAATTAATGTTTGGGAAACAAATTTTACCGTATCGAGTAATAACGGTTGTCCTTTTTCGGTAATCATCTTTTTTATTTTATCCCATCTAGTTTTTTCACGAACAGTTTCAAGGTATTCATGGCCTTCCCAAGTCAAATCCCCAACCTTGAAATAATAGATTTGATTATCAGCATACTTTACACTATAAGACGAAACAAGATTTCTCTGATGAAGTAAGTCACAATGGTAAGCAACTTCTTCAGTAGAGTGATTAGGAATTTGTACTTCGCGGTTTAGAACTTCTCCATAATTTTCTTTTGCTTCCAATTTCAGCATTATTTCTCTAATCAAATCTAAGTCTAGCTTCATTTCAGTTCTCTCCATTTTATATAAATTGTAAATACGTTATCCAGGGTTTGATACGTTTTTTTTCAGCTCGAGTCATGCTGGCAGATTCATAAGAGAAGCTGATAACGCTAGCTTTGTAGTCAGCAGCTAGAATAGCGTTATCTTTTCCAGGATTTATATATTTTCCCAGTCTATTCCTATGAGTTCATCTTCTTCTGGTTTTCGAACGTTAGGAATCATTTCTTTTTCACAGGAACCAAACGCTGCAAAATTCTCTCTTCCTTCTATTAATGAAACGTTGTTTGCTCCGCCCCGATAGCTCGGATTGTCTAGTTGAATAGGATCGTCTTCCCAGAAGCAAACTGGACAGATATCATAGGTGCCATTTGGCCTTTCACCGAAGGTAAAATATCCGCAGCATGGGCATTTGAAATTCCAGCCTCTAGGATCAGCCCCATCAACCGTTTGTGAAAAGGCTTTCTCATTGCATTCACATGTCCAGCTAATTCCGAAATATATCAGAGTTGGTTTAGTCAAATGCTCAATCCTATAACGGATGCCCTCATGGTTCATTTCTGCATCAAAGTTAAATTGGCCATTCCACCAAAAACTACGCTTACGAAGGTACTCAATTCCTTTTGCGGCTCCAAGTGTAATTTTTCCAGTTTCAGAACAGAAGCTTGCTGCTTTAATCTCTGACCCGCTATAAAACTCAACACAATCCGCAACCAGACCGTCAATTTGGCAAAGCAAAACATGTTCTTTTTCATCGGGGTTCAACTCAATAACAATTCCATATCGCCCAGATAAATCAGGATAGGATTTACCAGTATAAAGTTGCTGTGATTTATACTCCAGTGGAGATCCATCGAGAATAATTGAAACGGGGCCAAACGGTGTTTTTAACACAACATCACCTCTCAATAAATAAGGATGTTCACTATTTTGCGAGGAAACAACTGTATCCAGACTAAAACCCTTTATTGATCACTCTGATCAGGCTTCAATTTCGTGCTAGGAATAAATTAACAGCAAGCAAATCAGCTGTCCTTGAGCTCTGCTATATTATTAAACCTTAATACCAGGCTGCCATACCATGTTCCAGAATGGTTTCAGCGTTGTAGCTTTTGATAATCTTACGAATGGCATGACTTCCATAAAATGTCCATTGCATTTCTTCCGTAGCGGTTGGCCATTCTTCTTCCGTCAGCTCAGGCTTTCCAGCTTCAATGCGCATTCGATTCATGGAGTCTCTCATACTGTTTTGCTCTTCTACAGATGATGAACACCAGAAATCAGCTTCAGCCAGTTCGAGATCAACTTCTTCTGCTATTCGATCAATGATTACTTTACCTGGCTTTTTGGTCCTATCATTTTCTGGCCAATAATTATAAACGATACAATTGTCATCTTTTTCAATTAATTCAAACGTGACCATATAATTCTCCTAACCCCCTTTTCTTTGAACGATAAAGTAGTTGATTATTTTATTCAATCATTATCTGATCTGACCTGTTTCAGGTTCAGATCTTTTTTTCTATCAAAACATCCTTTTTCCTTCTTCACCAAGGCTACCCAATGAGGGTAATGCAAACATTCAATCAGAAAATTCGAAATTTTTTTCTGAAAACGTCCGATTTTGCCTATTCCCGAGGCTACCAGTTGAGGGAAGCAGTAAGCCCTCTGGAAAGGAGGAAAACCATGAAGCAGAACCTTCATATCTGCGTTTCAAAGCAGCGGATGGAACAGAGCGCCATCAGCTGCAGAAACATTACCATCCGTGAGCGTCTTCTGAACTTTCTGTTTGGAAGAAAGCACCAGATCACCATCCTCGTTCCTGGTGATGCAATCGAGGAACTTGAGATCACGAAGTCGAAGAAAGGAGAACCCGTATGTGCGAAGTAAATGTAAACACCGAAAACCTGAAGAGTGTGATCGCTGACCTGGAAAGTTTAACCAATCACCTCAAAGCTATGCTTCAAGAACCGCCTGAATCGAAAACCGCTCAGAAGAAGAATCCGGATTCCAAAAAACCAAAGGCGGAAAAGAAGAATTGTTCTCTGGAAGAAGTCCGTGCAATTCTCGCTGAAAAAAGCAGAGCGGGCTTAACCGCTAAGGTGAAAGAACTGATTGCCAAATACGGTGCAGACAAACTGTCCGATGTAGATCCGAAATACTATGCGGATCTGACCAAAGAAGCAGGAGAACTTGCCAATGGCTAAGCATGCAAAGCTTTCACCGTCCAGTTCCCATCGCTGGCTCGAATGCACGCCCAGTGCCAATCTGGAAGCCGAATTTGAAAACAAGACCAGTCCGGCAGCTGAAGAAGGAACAGCCGCTCATGCCCTTTGCGAACATAAGCTGAAACGGGCATTGAAGAAGAGAAGCAAACGTCCTGTTTCCGGCTATGACAGCGATGAGATGGAAGAATGCAGCGACGCTTATGTTCAGTTTGTTCTTGAAAGCTATGAAGCTGCAAAACAGAACTGCAAAGATCCGCTGATCATGATCGAGCAGAAAGTCGACTTCTCAGAATATGTGCCGGATGGATTTGGCACTGCCGATTGTCTGATCGTATCGGACGATAAGCTCCATGTTGTTGACTTCAAATATGGAACCGGAGTTCTGGTTGATGCCAAAGATAATCCGCAGATGAAATGCTATGCGCTCGGTGCTCTGGCCCTGTTTGATTCTCTTTACGACATTCAGGAAGTCTTGATGACTATCTTTCAGCCGAGAAGGGAAAACGTCTGCACCTGGACTATCCCAATTCACGAGCTCCTACAGTGGGCTAATGAGGTTTTAAAGCCAAAAGCACAGCTGGCCATGAAAGGTGAGGGTGAATTTCATTCCGGCCCCTGGTGCACGTTTTGCAGAGCGGAAGCCAGATGCAGGGCGAGAAGTGAAGAAAAGCTTCAGTTGGCACAGGAAGAATTTAGACTTCCGCCACTGCTTACAGATGAGGAAATCGAGGAAATACTGGCTGTCATTCCTGAGCTTACCAAATGGGCCAATGGCCTTATGGCTTATGCATCTGAAGCCGCGATTGAACATGGAAAGCAGTGGAAAGGCTTCAAGGTTGTAGAAGGCCGTTCAAACCGTAAGTACAAGGATGAAACCAAGGTGGCTGAAGCCTGCAAAGAAGCAGGATATACCGATATTTACCGTCAGTCTCTGATCCCGCTGACTGAAATGGAAAAGCTGATGGGAAAAGAGACTTTCAAAAAAATCCTGGGTGATTTCATCATCAAGCCCCTGGGAAAACCAACTCTCGTTCCGGAAACGGATAAGAGAAAAGCCATAGAAGAGAAAAACGCGAACAGCGAATTTAAGGAGGAACAGTAAAATGGCAAAAGCAAATAAAACAAAAGTGATTACAGGACGCAACACTCGTCTCTCATACTTCCACGGATGGGAACCCTCATCCATCAACGGTGGACCGGAACGCTACTCGACATCTGTCCTTATTCCGAAAGACGATAAGGAAACGGTCGATGCCATCAATAAAGCGATTGATGCAGCTATCGAAGAAGGAATCGCAAAATTCGGTGGAAAGAAACCCAACAAAGCGGCGATTAAGCTTCCGCTGCGCGATGGGGATGCAGAGCGAGAGGATGAAGCCTACAAAGGTCATTACTTCCTGAATGCCAATTCAAAGACTGCACCGCAGATTGTGGATAAGTCCATTAATCCGATCCTGGATCGTGACGAAGTATACAGTGGATGCTACGCACGTGTTTCTCTGAACTTCTACGCTTTTAACTCCAACGGGAACAAGGGCGTAGCTGTAGGCCTTGGAAACATCCAGAAAATTCGAGATGGAGAATCGCTGGGAGGTCGATCTACAGCGGCTGAAGATTTCCAAACTAAAGCGGATGATGACTTCCTGAACTAGGTACTGAGAAGGTTACAGATATGAGTGATTTATTTGAACTTTCCCTTCAGTGGGATGTGATCTTCCTGTTTGCCATCTTCATTGAGGTCTCAATCATCGGCTGGTGGAACATTTTCTCTTCCATCCTGAAGTGGATTCAGAAAAAGCTGGAAAAGAAATGGCTTCGTGAGTTTGAAGAAGAACAGAATGCCAGAAACCAGTAGAACATGCGGAGGGGAATCGTCCTCTCCGCTATTTATATATGGAAGGAGAAGCAGATGAAAAACATCAGCATCGATATCGAAACATTCTCCAGCGTGGATCTTGGAAAATGCGGAGTTTATAAATATGCGGAAAGTCCTGACTTCGAGATTTTGCTGTTCGGATATTCCGTTGATGGAGGACCCGTTCAAGTTGTGGATCTTGCTTCAGGAGAGCAAATCCCATGTGAAATTCTTGCAGCTCTGATGGATTCAAAAATTCAGAAATGGGCTTTCAACGCTCAGTTTGAAAGGATCTGCCTGTCAAGATATCTGTCAGATCTGGGAGTGGCTATCGGAACAGGAAATGGATATCTGAACCCTGACTCCTGGTTTTGCTCCATGGTCTGGTCAGCTACATTAGGACTTCCACTTTCGCTGGAAGGTGTGGGAGCCGTTCTGGGATTGGAAAAACAGAAGCTGACAGAAGGAAAAACTCTGATTCGATATTTTTGCATTCCCTGTTCACCTACTAAAACCAATGGGGGAAGGGCTCGAAATTATCCGACAGACGATCCTGAAAAGTGGAAGAAGTTCAAAGTCTACAATTTAAGAGATGTTGAAACCGAAATGGGCATCCAGTCAAAACTCTCCCGATTCCCGGTCAGCGGCAGCATATGGTTGGAATACCATCTGGATCAGGTCATCAATGACAGAGGAATTGGCGTAGACATGCCCTTTGTCCACAGCGCAATAGACCTGGATGGAATCAGCAGAGAACTGCTGACTAATGAACTTCAGAAAAAGACAGGACTCGAGAATCCAAACTCTGTCATGCAGATGAAAGAATGGCTTTCTCAGAACGGTCTGGAAACAGACACGCTGGGGAAAAAGGCTGTTGAGCAGCTGATTAAAGAATCTCCGGAAGATCTGGCTGAAGTTCTGAAGCTTCGGCAGCAGCTGGCCAAAAGCAGCGTCAAGAAATATACGGCCATTCTGAATGCCGTCTGCAGGGATTCCAGAGTGAGGGGTATGTTTCAGTTTTATGGAGCCAACCGCACTGGCCGGTTTGCTGGCCGATTGGTTCAACTGCAAAATCTGCCTCAAAACCATATGAGCGATCTTGAAGCAGCCAGAGGGCTGATCAGGGTCAGGGACTATGAGGCTGTCAGTCTGCTCTACGACAACATTCCTGATACACTTTCGCAGCTGATCCGGACTGCCTTTGTCCCTCAGAATGGAAACAAGTTCATCGTTTCTGACTTCTCTGCTATCGAAGCCAGAGCCCTGGCCTGGCTGGCTGGGGAGCAATGGCGGATGGACGTATTCGAGCAGGGTAAAGACATCTACTGCTCCAGTGCCTCCCATATGTTTGGGGTTCCGGTTGAAAAGCATGGAATTAACGGTCACCTGCGCCAGAAAGGGAAGATTGCAGAATTGGCTCTTGGTTATGGCGGCTCAGTCGGTGCCTTAAAAGCAATGGGTGCTCTTGAAATGGGACTTTCTGAAGACGAGCTTCAGCCTCTGGTAAATGCCTGGAGAAATACAAATCCGGCCATCACTGATCTCTGGTGGGAAGTGGACCGCTGCGTAAAAGAAACCGTAAAATACCGGGTTCCAACGAAAACGCATGGAATCCGATTCAGCTATGAAAGCGGGTTTCTGTTCATCACGCTGCCATCTGGAAGAAGACTAGCCTACGTAAAGCCGAGGATTGGGAAGAATCAGTTTGGCAGCGAATCCGTTACATATGAAGGAGTAGGCGGAACCAAGAAATGGGAACGTCTGGAAAGCTATGGTCCGAAGTTTGTCGAAAACATCACTCAGGCAATAGCCAGGGACATATTGATGTATTCCATGAAGACTTTGGAAGGCTATGCTATCACAGCTCATGTTCATGATGAGCTGATCATCGAATGTCCAAAAGAAACGGACCTCGACTATATCTGCAAACAGATGGGAAAGACGCCACCCTGGGCGGATGGACTTGTTTTGCGAGCGGATGGATACGAATGCGAATTTTATAAAAAGGATTGAGAAACGTCCTGAATCACCTCCTGCGACGGCTATCTGGTAGGAGGTGATTTCTTATGGAAGAAACAACAGTTACCAGAGTGGATGAAGGAACCAAAATCAAGCAGACAAGAAAAATCCAGATGCCGCAAGAGCAGCTGATTGCTGACTGCCATTATCAGATGGCTCAGAAAATGTCCAGAGCACTGCTTGAGAACGGGCTGATCAGCAGGGATGAATTTCACCGGATAACGGTAAAGAACAGGGAATCATTTAAGCCTTATCTATCGGAAATAATGCCGGAATTAAGTTGATAAGCCCCGAAGAATACGCAAATATGTGCTGACAGAAAGGAGGTCGTCATGACAAAAACAATCACAAAAATCGACACAGGCGAGCAACAGCTGAGGGCGTCGAAATTGAAAGTCGCAGCCTATTGCCGCGTGTCGACTTCCACTGCAGATCAGCTGATCAGTCTGGATACACAAAAAGCACATTACGAACGATATATTCGATCGAATCCGGAATGGGATTTTGCAGGAATCTACTATGATGAGGGCATTTCTGGAACGAAGAAGAAAGAGAGATACGGACTTCAGAGTTTAATTCAGGACTGTGAACTTGGGAAGATTGACCTTGTTTTAACCAAATCCATCAGCAGGTTCAGCAGGAATACTACCGACTGCCTTGAGCTGGTCCGAAAGATGATTGATCTGGGTGTCAGGATCATATTCGAAAAGGAGAACATTGACACGGGAAGAATGGAAAGCGAGCTGATGCTTTCGATCCTGAGCAGCATGGCCGAAGATGAATCTCATTCCATTTCTCAAAATATGAAATGGGGTATTCAGAAACGGTTTCAGGATGGAATCTTCAAGGTTTCTGTTCCTGCCTTTGGCTATGAAAAAAAAGGCGGTGAAATGGTGCCCAATCCTGAACAGGCAGAAGTAGTGAAACGGATTTTCGAAGATTCAATTAATGGTAAAAGTACTTATCAGGTAGCCAGGGAACTGAATGAAGAAAATGTTAAAACCCAGCGGGGCGGGAAGTGGCATTCGACAACGATTGGAACGATTCTCAGAAATGAAAGTTACACAGGTGACGCTCTATTCCAAAAAACCTATACCGACGACAGTTTCATCCGCCACATAAATTATGGTGAGAAAAATATGTACCTGATTGAGAACCATCATGAAGCCATCATCAGCAAAGAAACATTTGAATTAGCAAACAGAGAACTTGAGCGGAGGGCGGCTGAAAAAGGCCATAAAGTTGGGAATGGAGTATACCGAAACCGCTACTCCTTTTCCGGAAAGATATATTGCTCGGAATGCGGAGAAAGGCTGAAGCGTGTAAAACACTGTGAGTCAGGACGGACGTTCGTGCTCTGGTCCTGCAAAGGTCATCTGGGTGATAAAAACAGCTGTTCCCTGAAGGCAATCAAAGACGAGGATTTGAAGACGGCTTTTCTTACCATGCTGAATAAACTGCGGTTTTCCAGAGAACAAATTTTAAAACCCCTGATGCGGAGCTTACAGGGATTCGATGACCAGGAAAACCTTCTAAAAATCAGCGCGGTTGAACAGAAACTGGAAAAGAATATTGAACAGCAGAAGGTGCTGGCGCAGCTGATGGCAAACGGAATTCTCGAAACTGTGGTTTTCACCAGGGAAAGAAGCCGACTGACTGAAGAGCAATTGAATCTTGAGAAGGAGAAAGCAGAACTTAAACAGTCAGTCACGGGAAATCGAAACCAGATCGACGAATTAAGAAAGCTGAATCGTTTTCTATCCGCGGGGGAAATGCTGGATGAATTCAATGAAACACTTTTCGAAGAATTCGGAGCACACATCAATGTTTTTTCCAGAACTGAGGTTGAGTTTGTATTGAAATGCGGATTAAAGCTGAGGGAGGTTCTATAGCATGAATGCTCATATTCCTTTCGGCTACCGCATTGAAGAAGGTAAAGCAGTAATCGATGAAGAAAAAGCAGAACAACTGCAAGTACTGTTTCAATCCTGCGCTTCCGGTTTATCCATCCTTGAATCCATACGCATTTCAAAAATTCAAAAAACCCACAGTCAGGCTGGAAAGTATCTGCAGGACACCAGATATTTAGGCACAGATTATTATCCAAAAATAATCGAAAAATATGTTTTCAATCAGGCACAGCTGGTCCGAAATGAGCGTAACAAGAAGCTTCGAAAAGGTGGATGGAGGAAGCCTGAAGCAGAGAACAGGCCAGGGAAGGTTTTTAACCTCGGAGAAGTCCCAAAGCGTTTTACCGATCCGTTTGAACAGGCATCTTATGCATACAGTCTGATAGAAAGGATGGATTGAAATGAACAGAACAGTAACGGTTATTCCAGCCAGAAGAAGAACCGGCAACCTTGTCGCAAAAGAAACCAGACCGAAATTGAAGATTGCAGCCTATTGTCGAGTAAGTACTGACAGCGATGAACAGGCTACAAGTTATGAAGCCCAGGTGGAGCATTATAAAAGCTTCATCAGCCGAAATGACGAGTGGGAATTTGCTGGAATCTATGCCGATGATGGCATTTCTGGGACCAACACGAAGAAAAGAGAAGAGTTCAACCGCCTGATTGAAGACTGCATGCTTGGCAGAATCGATATGATCATCACTAAATCCATCAGCCGTTTTGCCAGAAATACCCTGGACTGCCTGAAATTCATTAGACAGCTGAAGGATAAAAACATTCCGGTTTTTTTCGAAAAAGAAAACATCAATACGATGGATTCCAAAGGAGAGGTTCTGCTGACCATTATGGCAAGCCTGGCCCAACAGGAATCAGAATCATTGAGCAAAAACGTCAAGCTTGGACTGCAGTTTCGGTATCAGAATGGTCAGGTCCAGGTTAACCATAACCGCTTCCTCGGATATACAAAGGACGAGGATGGAAAGCTTGTCATTGAACCAAAAGAAGCCGAAGTGGTCAGACGGATTTTTTATGAATACCTTCACGGATACAGTTTGAAGAACATCGCAGACGGCTTGCAGAAGGATGGGATTCTTACAGGAGCGGGTAAAGAAAAATGGCGCGCGGAAACGGTTCGCGGGATCTTGTGCAATGAAAAATATGCTGGTGACGCTCTTCTTCAGAAAACCTATACAATCGACGTTCTTAATAAGAAACGAGTCGCGAACAAAGGCATTGTTCCTCAGTACTATGTCGAAAACAGTCATGAAGCCATCATCCCCAGAAATCTTTTCATGCAGGTTCAGGAAGAGATGCTGCGAAGATCCAACCTTCATGCCGGCAGAGACAATAAACGGAGATGCTATTCCAGCAAGTATGCCTTATCGGGCAAAGTCTTCTGCTCGAAATGCGGAGATACTTACCGTAGGATTTCCTGGAATAACAGGGGAAAGCGTACGGTTGTGTGGAAATGTGCGACCAGAGTAGAAGGTGGCCCCAAAGCCTGTAACGGCGAGATTATTCAGGAAGAAGAGCTTCATCGATCGGTGATGGAAGCCATTAACCAGTCAATTGGAAACAGGGATTACATTTTGGATATTCTGGAGACAAATATCGAATCTGTTATTTATTCAAGCAGGGATGGCGAAATTGAGAGAATTGAAAACGAACTTGAAAATCTGCAGACCGAACTGCTAAAAAAGGCTAATTCTCATCAGCCTTATGACGAACTTTCTGATGAGATTGACCGATTAAGGGAAGAAAAGCAAAACATTCTGACTGAGAAAGCCAATCAGGAAGAAATCAAAAGACGTATTGAGGAGATGAGAAGTTTCCTTAAAACCCATCTGACGATTCTGGATGAATATGATGATGGAGTGGTCAGAACGATGATTGAAAGAATAACAGTTTATGACGACGAATTTGAATTCATGTTCAAGTCGGGAATCAGCCTTGATATTGAGAGATAGATCATAGAGTGCCTGTTTAAAAGGGCACTTTTTTGTTGTTTAATAAAAAATATCACTAGTGAAGAAGCGTATTCGAAGGAGGAAATATATTGACCGAAAAGCAGTTCAAGGAGAACCTGATCAGAATGATTGAAATTTCGTACGAATATCATAAAAAAGAAATTGCTGATGCGCTGAAAGAGAGCAGATTCGAATTTGAAAAAACTGGCGACTTTACACATCACAAATGGAACTATTTTTGTGAGTATTTAAACATTTATACTTCAATCGACAATATTGAAGTTTTACAGAATTATCAGCCTTTTATTCTGAGGGAAGCGGAAAAATGTTACGAACCGGATGGTAACTATGAGTTAATGAACGTCCGCTTTAAACCTGGTTCTGGGGAAGAATATGAGGATGTTTCTCAGGAAATTCACTTCGAAGATATTGAATCGAAAATTGTAAACGAGATTCGAGATGCCAAATATCTAATATGGATTGCGATGGCGTGGTTTACAAATGAAACTTTGTATAAAGAATTGATCGCAAAAAAGGAACAGGGAGTGACAGTAGAAATCATTCTTGATAACAACGAAATTAATGACCGGGCAGCTTTCAGACTTGAGGACAATTTCCCAACCCATAGAATTTCGATTAACTCGTGGTACCCCAATTTGATGCATGACAAGTTTTGCATTATAGATTTGAATACCGTCATCCACGGCTCATTCAATTGGACTAAGCGGGCCAATTACAATAAAGAAACTATCAGCATTGATCACAATAGAAATACGGCTGAATCTTTTGCAGACGAGTTCATCAAGCTTAAGCAGCTAGCCCGATAGATTTATTCCCACAAACAGAGCTTTCCCTAAAATCCGCATTGATTTATTCTCACAAACGGAAAGGTCAAAATGACAGACTTCCTGTACTGTCGATCCACATTGAATCGCTCGTACTGCTTCAGAAAGATCCAAAAGCTACAAAGAAGCCGGAAAAAGCCGGAAACGCTAACGGAAGAAGAGCCCAAAGAAAGCCGGGTCCATCCTGCGGCAATACAAAACCGGAATCCCGTCCGGCAAGAGAGCTCAATCCGTACGAAAAGGCACTGGCCGAATATAAAGCGTCTTTACGCAATAAGCGAAAGAAATAAGAAAGAAATAAAAGGAAAGAAATAAAAGAAGGAACAGAAAAGGAACTGCAAAACGGAATACAGAAAAAGCCGAGCCGTTTTGCCGTTCTGCTTTGAACTGGAAGACAATTCCAGGTTTTCTTTTCGTCTTTATGGCGGCAGAATTTTTCACCTGCTTTTTTAGGAAAGGACAAACGTTCGTTCCAATACAATCAGCACGTTTTCTCGGACAGATCCTGCCTCAGATATTCTGGAAAACCGTGCAGGAAAATCCGAAAGATAAAGGAGTTATGTATGATAAAAGCCGCTTTTTTTGATATTGATGGAACACTGCTTTCGCACGAGCTTCATGATGTACCGCAGTCTGCCAGGGACACGGTAGAAAAAATGAAGGAAAAGGGCATTCACTGCGTCATTGCTTCGGGCCGTTCGATGGTCGAATACGAAGCACTGAAAATCGGAAATATGAAATTTGATGCCTACATCCTGCTGAATGGGCAGCTGATTCTCGATGCCGGCAAGCAGGTTCTTTTTGAACATCCCATTACAGGCGAAAGCAGGGAGAAGATTCTGAAGCTTTTTAACGCGAAGGAAATTCCGATGGTTCTCGTGGAAAAAGAGAGGATTTACATCAGTTTCGTCAACGATCACGTCCGCTTTGCGCAAAAGGCGATTTCCACGCCGGTTCCGGAAGTCCTCGAATACACAGGCAATCCGATTTATCTCGCAATCGCGTTTATTCCAAAGGAAATGGAAAACGAAATGCGCGCTAAACTGCCGGACTGCATGCTGACGCGCTGGAATGACTACGCGATGGATATCGTTTCGAAAGAAGGCGGAAAGAAAGCCGGCATTCTTGAGTATCTGCGCCAAATGCACATTGATCCGTCCGAGACGATCGCGTTTGGGGACGGTGAAAACGATTTTGAAATGGTTGAAAGCGCGGGAATCGGTGTGGCCATGGGCGATGCGGAACCCCATATTCGAGAAATCGCCGACTATGTTACCGCAGCGGTCGAAGACGACGGCATTGAAAAAGCCGCTCTGCATTTTGGACTGATCGATCCAGAATAAAACAAAACAGCGGGTGGAGATTTTTATGATTTATGTCACAGGCGATACGCATGGGCGAAAGAACAAATGGACAGAACAGATTGAACCGGTTCTACACGATGGCGATACTGTGATTGTCTGCGGCGATTTTGGCGTCGGCTTCTGGGCTGAAGACAGAGAAGGGGAAGAAGCCTTTTACGATCATCTGGCCAGTCAGAACTATACAGTTCTTTTTCTCGATGGAAATCATGAAAACTTTGATCAGCTCAATGACTATCCGACGCAAGTGCGGTATGACGGAAACGTTCACGTCCTCCGAGACAACGTTCTTCATTTGATGCGCGGCGAAATGTATGAGATCGAAGGGGTGCGGATTTTTGTCTTTGGCGGCGGTCATTCCATGGATCAGGCGTTTCGAAAGGAAGGCGTTTCCTGGTGGCCGCAGGAAATGCCCAGTCTGACGGAATACGAATACGCAAGACAAAATCTGAAAAAGGCCGAAAATTGCGTCGATTATATCCTGACGCATACCGCACCGTCTCAATCCGTTTATTACCTGTCTACCATCCGCTCGCTTGGCATCAAAAGCGTCAATCCAAACGAGATGGAACTGACGACTTTTCTCGATGAAATTCAGCGCATCGTCTCCTATATGCACTGGTATTTTGGCCGTCTGCACGTCGATTTCGATTTATGGAGGGAGCAGACGGCTTTGTTCAACACGGTGCGCGAAATGAAAAGCGGCTGGATCGTTCGTAAATGGTCCGCCTATGAAGAGCAGTAGCACCCGAATATCGCTGCTGCAGACCTACAGCTCATTCGATCAGAATCCCGAATCCATATTTGAATCCTTAAAAGAACAGACAGAAAGGCGCCGGACGGCACGCTTTTTCATTGGAAAGCGAGAAGTCGGACGCCCGTTTTCGTCTTTGAAGGGCAAAGGCAAAAAGGACTTCTTTCGCACACTCAAAACGAAAGAAGTCCTGGAGAAAAATTATATAAAAGGGAACAGGCCGTCAGACAAGTCCCTCGTAAAAGGAGATCAAAGAAAGCTTTCAAAATCAATCCAAGAGATTTCGTAAGCTTTCGAATCGGACCGGGATTGGACAGATTGGTCCAGGGCAAGCCGTCGGTTCGGGCAAAACCGGACGGTTTAAATTGAAATCTTGCAGATGATTAAAGGAAAAATGAGAAATTAACAAATGAGAAACAGAAAGGGTGGAAACTTCCATTTACGCTGCGCTCGGGCAATTAGCGCTGTACGCGTCCGGAACCGTCTCCGCCAGCGAGTTTGAGTACTTCATCTTCGCTGACAAGGTTGTAGTCGCCTTCGATGGAGTGCTTCAGGGCAGAAGCAGCTACCGCGAATTCGATTGCCTTCTGATCGTCGAAGTCGCTCATCAGGGCATGGATGAGGCCGCCGCCGAAGGAGTCGCCGCCGCCAACGCGGTCAACGATGTTCAGGTCATACTTCTTGGAGAAAACAGGAGTTTCTGTTTTGCCGTCGAAGAGCATGGCAGACCAGAGGTTGCGGTTGGCGTTGATGGACTCACGCAGGGTGATCGCAACTTTGTCGAAACCGAACTGGTCTTTCAGTTTTTTCGCTACATCGATGTAGCCTTCGTGGTTCAGAGCACCGCTTGTGATGTCTGTGTTTTCTGCTTCAATGCCGAAAACGTCTTTTGCATCTTCTTCGTTGGCAATGCATACGTTTACGTATTTGCAGATTTCGGACATAACTTCATTGGCTTTGGCTTTTGTCCAGAGCTTGTTGCGGTAGTTCAGGTCGATGGATACAGGAATGCCTTTTTCCTGGCATTTCTTAACAGCTTCCAGGGTGATGGCTGCTGCGTTGTCGCCAAGAGCAGGCGTGATTCCTGTCGTATGGAACCATTTAACGTCCTTGAGAATTTCATCCCAGTTGAAGTCAGCTGGATCAGCAAGCGCCATAGCGGAGTTTGCACGGTCATAGATGACTTTGGAAGGACGCTGAGAAGCACCTTTTTCAAGAAAGTAGATACCTACGCGATCGCCGCCGCGAACGATATCTTCGGTGTTTACACCGTATTTGCGCAGAGAGTTTACTGCAGCCTGTCCGATTTCGTGAACAGGGAGTTTGGTAACGAAGTGCGCATCGTGACCGTAGTTGGCCAGGGATACAGCTACATTGGCTTCACCGCCGCCGTAAGTTGCTCCGAAACGGTCAGCCTGCACGAAACGCAGGTAGCCTTCCGGAGCAAGACGAAGCATCAGTTCGCCAAAAGTAACAACTTTATCTTTGTTGGACATGTTTATAAACCTCATTTCAGACCGGATCATTGCCGGGAATCGATTCAGACTGGGCAAGTCTGCTTAGAGTATACACAATAGAAGGTATTCAGACTTGCCCGATGCTGAATCACAACTGGATAGTTCCAGAAAATCCTGACGGACTTACTTGTTTACCGCTTCGTGAACGGTTTTGCGGATTGCGCCTTTGCCGTTGGTCAGAGCGGTTACGTATTTAACGACTTTGTCGCCGAGTACGGTTTCGGTCAGATCCAGACCGAAGATTTTTTCGTTTTTGAGCAGCGGTTCGATAATGGACGCTACATCCTGATCTTCTTCCAGGCTCAGCTGATCGGCGATCGGCTTCACTTCAGAAATCAGTGGATCCGGGGAAAGGTCGAAGACGTTTCCGTTGTCATCGAGACCCATCAGGTAACGAATCCATCCAGCCTGTACGAGCGGAATCAGGTTCAGATCGTTCAGGTCGCGGTTTTCACGCAGGTAGGACTTGATGGTTTCGCCGAAGCGAACAGCCAGTTTCTGCGAAGTATCGGTAGCGATACGCTGCGGAGTATCCGGCATGAACGGGTTCGGGAAACGAACGTTGATTACGGTATCGATGAATTCTTTCGGATCGAGTACGCCTGGGTTTACAACTACAGGCAGACCTTCGGTGTAGCCGATGCCGGAGATCAGTTTGGTCAGATCTTCGTCTTTCATTTCTTCGCTGATCTTGTCATAGCCAAGCAGGCAGCCGTATACAGCCAGAGCGGTATGCAGCGGGTTCAGACAGGTGGTAACCTTCATCTTTTCTACTTTTTCAACCGTGTCGCGGTCGGTGTAGATGATTCCGCCTTCGTCGAGAGCCGGACGGCCGTTCGGGAAGGAGTCTTCGATTACGAGGTATTCGGTTTCTTCCGCGTTCGTGAACGGAGCAACGTAGGTGTTCTTGGATGTGATAACCGGTTCGAGTTCTTCGATGGCATCAGCAGCCAGCATTTTTTCTACGCCAGCGTCAGGACGCGGAGTGATTTTGTCGATCATGGTCCAGGGGAAGGAAACCATGTTCGGGTTTTCGAGGTAGTCTACAAAGTCCTGTTCGGCTTTGCCGTTTTTAACCCAGGCTTTTGCGTAGGCAAGGATGGCATCTTTCAGACGGTCGCCGTTATGGGAGCAGTTGTCCATGGAAACCATAGCCAGGGGGAGTTTGCCGTTCTGGTAGCGAACGTAGAGCAGAGCAGTAACTTTACCGAGGTAGGAAGCGGCTTTTTCCGGGCCATTTTCGAAGTCTGCAGCGATTGCCGGCAGGATTTCGCCTTTCGCATTGGTGAGCGAGTAGCCTTTTTCGGTAATGGTGAAGCTGGCCATCTGCAGGGAAGGCGCTTTGAAGATTTCCTTGAGACGATCGAACTGTTCTTTGTTTGTTTCGTCGAGAACAAGGGATTCAGCAACGGAAGCCACAACGTCCTTGTCGATGGTTCCGTCGGATTTCAGCGTTACGACCAGAGAAAGGCTGTCGTGCGGCCAGTTCATTTTTTCAACGATTTCGTAGTCGAAACCTTCAGCGGCAATAATGCCTTTGTCCATTTTGCCCTGGTTGAGCAGTTCCTGGGTCAGACGGGTGTGGAAAGCCTTGAACAGGTTTCCGGCACCGAAATGGATCCAGGTCGGCTCTTTACGGGTGTTTTCATGAACTTCAGTGATATTGAATTCAGGCAGGTTGTAGCCTTTTTCTTCCCAGGCTTTACGGTCCTGAATTCCTTCAAGATTAAGTTTCATTGGTAATCCTTCTTTCCAAGCCGGCAGACCGTTCCCAGACACAAATCACGATCTGGTCTGGAACGGCTATCGGCAAATGGCAATGCAGGAAGGAAGCGATACGCGATCGCTTCCTTCAAAGAGACAGGTTCAGAAGCTGCCCAAATTGGGGGAAGGCCGGTTCTGTTCCTGGTTTAAAACGTGTTCCTCTGATGGCTGCTGCGCATCGATCGAGCGCTCAGACGGTTTGGGCGAGGTGACCATTTCAAAGCTTTTGTTCGGTTTCTATTGTCTGGATCCTTATCTGTACAGTTCGAGTAAGTTTCGACGGGGGCCTGTGCGGATCCAGATCGGGCGGTTCAAATTTCAAGCGGGAACACCATGGGGGTGATGTTCACTTTGCGTCCTGCGAAAACTTACTTGGAAAGTTTTGCAAGAGCGTCGGCGTTGGCGCCTTTTACATCCGCATGGTCTCTGGCTTCGGATTTGTCAACCGCTTCCCAGAGGCCGTTGATGTAGGTTGCACCGAGCGCGCGGTCATACAGACCGTAGCCTGGCATGCCGATTTCGCCCCAGATCATGCGGCCGTGGTCCGGACGGATCGGTCCGTCGAAGCCGATGTCGTGGAGGGCTTTTACGATTTCGTACATGTCGAAGTTGCCGTCTGTGGAAAGATGTGCAGCTTCTTCGAAATCATCCTCGGAGTTGAACTTCAGGTTTCTTACGTGCGCGAAGTGGATGCGTCCCGGGAGGGAGCGGATCATATCCGGCAGGTCGTTTTTCAGGGAAGTTCCGTAGGAACCAGCGCAGAAGGTTACACCGTTGTGCGGGTTGTCTACAGCGTTCATAACTTTCAGGATGTTTTCCTTGGAAGTGATGATGCGGGGCAGACCGAAGATTGGCCATGCCGGATCATCTGGATGAATCGCCATGTCGATGTTGTACTGATCGCATACCGGCATGATGCGGTTGAGGAAGTAGATCAGGTTTTCGCGCAGAGTTTCTTCGTCAACGTTTTTGTATTTTTCGAAGAGATCCTTAACGATTGCCATACGTTCTGGTTCCCAGCCTGGCATAACGGTTCCGTTCATGTCGCCGGCTACGGATTCAAACATTTCTTCCGGGTTCAGGTTGTCTACAGCTTCCTGGGCGTAAGCGAGAACCGTTGAACCGTCTGCTCTTTTACGAGCGAGTTCTGTACGTGTCCAGTCGAACACAGGCATGAAGTTGTAGCATACGAGGTGGATGCCTTCTTCACCGAGGTTCTTCAGCGTTTCGATGTAGTTGTCGATCAGCTGATCGCGGTTTGGACCAGCGTATTTGATTTCGTCGGCAACGTTTACCGATTCGATACCGGACAGGTTGAGACCGGCATCTTCAACGATTTTTTTCAGGTCGCGGATTTCTTCGCGTGTCCAGACTTCGCCAGGTTTCTTGTCGTAGAGCGTAGTGATTACGCCGGTAACGCCCGGGATCTGGCGGATCTGTTCAAGGGTAACCGTGTCATGACCAGGTCCGTACCATCTAAGTGTCATTTCCATGTGTATATCCTCCTGGCAGCCTTAGCGGCTGTCTGTTTTTCTGCTGGCAATGAGAAATACAATTCCATTTTTTTTCTAGACCTTTTTAACGGGGAAATCTGAAATTTCTGGAATGGGCTTTCATTGCTGAGATTTATCATCTGTTTAACGATGTTTATTATAGGAATCCGGTTTATTTCAGGGTATTTCTAAATTTGAGTTGTACTTTGCAAAAATTGCGTGAGCACGGAATGATCCCAAAATAAAGTCGGACTTATACTTGGGGTATGAAGAAAAACCTATCTACCCCCTTTTCTAAGAGGCAAACGATGCAGAAACCGCGTTATGAGGTTTACTACTACAGCGATAAATCGCTTTCGCATGTGGAAGTGCATAAGCACGACTTTTTCGAACTGACCGTTTTTCTCTCCGGCAAGGTTCGAATGAATATCGCAGGCAAGGAATACATCTGCCGCAACGGCGATACGGCGCTCATTCCGCCTGGACTAGTTCATGAAAACGCCATTGATCCAAGCGTTTCCCATGAGCGCTTTGTCATATGGCTTTCCAAAGACTATGTCGACGAGCTCTGTACCAAGAGCGATGACTTCAAAAAACTGTTTGATGCCTGCCGCAGTACGAGAAACTATGTGAAGCATTTCGAGTTCGCGATTTTCTCGACCCTCTGCAGCCTGATCAGCGCCATTCTGGAAGAACAGGTTCGATTCGGGTTTGGATCCCGCGAAATCCAGGACTGCTCGCTTGAGATTCTGCTGCTGTGGTGGAGCCGTTATTTCTTTGACTTCACCGCGCAGGTTCAACCCGATCGGCAGAACGTTCTCGTTTCCGGACTGCTTTCCTATATTGACGATCATCTGGGCGATGACCTTTCGCTCGATGCGCTGGCTTCGCGTTTCTTTGTTTCGAAGTACCATCTGTCCCATCTTTTCCGTTCTTCCATGGGAACGACCATCCATCAGTATGTTCTGAAAAAACGTCTGAAAGCGGCATCGGCAGCCGTTATGGCCGGCGATGATCTGAATAAGGCAGCCGTGGACTGCGGCTTTGAAGAATATTCGAGTTTCTATCGGGCGTTTTACAGAGAATTCGGCATGTCGCCGTCCAAATGGAGAGCAGAACAGATCGATCGCTACAAACGCCTCGATGCCATGAAAACCCAGACTCAGAAACTGGATCAGGAAGCCGAAACAGCCAAATAATACCGGCGTGGGTGCAATATACTGACTTAATCCTTTTCAAGTATAGATCGGTTTGAAAATCTGTACTAATGTGATGAATAACTATCCTTACTGCTTTATTTTGCAGGGCAAAGACAGGGATTCATCTTTTTTATTGCCCGAAAGAGAACTGCCCAGTCAGCTCACAGTACGGACTACACAGGACATTCAGTTTTCGGCTGGTTTCCTTTCCGCTTTTTGATTATGTCTTTCCTCTCTTGCAAAAAGGAAAAGCCGGTCTTCGTGAGCAAAACGGCTTCAGAAGACCGGCTTTGAATTTCTCCATTCCCATTTTGAAAATTCGGCGGAAATACAGGGTGCGGAATACGGAATACGGAATGCGGAATATGGAATATGGAATAGGGAATATAGAAAAAGAGAAAGGCGAGATGCGATATTCGGATTATGGAATCGAGATACGGATTAAGAAATATTAAAAAGAGCAGGGATAAACGAAGGCGATCCGCTCTAGCGGAAGGCGTTCGTATAAAATTCGTCGATTTTCGCGAACGGAATGATAGCCATCTGATCGTACAGATCGGTATGGGAGGCGCCTGGAATAATCAGAAGCTCCTTGTTCTCCCCTTTGAGATGCGAGTACGCTTCTTTGGAATAGGACAGGGAATGCGCCTTTTCTCCATGGATCAGAAGGACAGGGGCTTCAATTTCATCAATATACGTATTAAGCCGCATATTCAGAAAGGAAGCTGTACCGGTCACGTTCCAGCCGTCGGTACAGTTGCCGGAACGGGGGTGATAGCCTCGCGGCGTCTTGTAGTAGTCGTGATAATCCTTTATAAACTGCGGTGCATCTGTGGGAACGGGATTGACGACACCGCCGCCGCGTTTCTGGTCACGGTTTTTAAAATCGATCGTTCTCTGTCTTGCGATCGCGGCACGTTTCGCGTTGCGTGCTTCTTTGGAATCTTCCGTGTCGAAGTAGCCTTTCGAAATATTTTCGGACATGTTGTACATCGTGCTCGTTACGGCAGCTTTGATATGGGGATCATTGCTGGCGGCATTTAACGCCATACCGCCAAATCCGCAAATGCCAAGAATGCCGATCCTTTCTGGATCGACTTTGTCGGTATTGGACAGGAAGTCAACGGCGGTACTGAAGTCTTCCGTATTGATATCCGGGGAAGCCACACGACGCGGGAAGCCGCCGCTTTCTTTGGTAAAGGACGGATCAAAGGCCAGGGTGCAATAGACCATTTCGGCAAGTTTCTGCGCGTACAGTCCAGAGGCCTGTTCTTTCACCGCCCCAAATGGGCCGCTGATGGCAATGGCAGGCAGTTTTCTCTCTGCCGTCTTCGGTTCATAGACGTCGGCAGCCAGAAGGATGCCGTAACGGTTTGGAAAGACGACTTTATGATGGTTTACGCGATCGCTTTCTGGGAAGACTTTGTCCCAGTCTTCGGTAAGCGTCAGTTCAGTACTGGATACTGTGTTCATAAGTTCCTCCTTGTATGATGACGAGCAAAGGGTATACCCTGAACCTGACTTCAGCTCAAGGAGGAAGCACTCGAAAAATGAAAAAGACAGAAGCATCGATTGGACAGGTCAGCGCAATGTTTGGGATACCAATTTCCACGCGGCACTATTATGACCGGCAAAACCTGATTCCGAATCTGTAAAAGACCAATGGAATCCGTTCATTTTCAGAAGAGAATATTGAATCGATTCGCGTCATTCAGTGCCTGAAAGCGAGCGGACTGGAAATTCGGGACATTCAGACGTTCATGGAGATGGCTGGACAGGGAAGCAAAACGTTCGCAAAACGCAAAGCGCTTTTTGAAAAGCGAAGAAGCGTACTGGAAGAGAAAATCGCTGAACTTCAGCAGGAAATGAACATGATTCAGTTCAAGTGCTGGTATTACGAGATGGCTCAGGAACTCGGCAGTGAAGAAGCGGTAAAAGCTATGATTCCCGATCAGCTGTCCGAAGAAGTCCGTACGTATTATGAAAACAGTCATGGACAGGAATTCATGAACCTCCCAGGACAGGGCAAACCAGAGGAAACCTCCGTCGTTTCAGTTTTAGACGCGGAAACTGTCGAATACAGTTAAAAGACAGCTTTGAACCAAACCGCAGACTGGAAAAGGCGAAAGGGGAAAAGCAGAAACCGGCAAGTCCAGAACCAATTAGAACAGGAAAATACAGAAAAACGGCCCGCAAAAATGCGAGCCGTTTCGTTTATATGGGGTGAGATTCAGTCCGTCTGCAGTTTGGATGGAGCGAAAACTCCCTTTGATTTCTTCTGATTACTTCTGTTCGAGATCGAAGCCGAAGTAGCGAAGGGTGTTGTTGTAGGAGATGCCTTTGATGATCGGAGCAAGCAGATCATCGTCTGCCGGGAACTCGCCGTTTTCTACCCATCCGCCAACGAGGTTGCAAAGAATGCGGCGGAAGTATTCATGACGCGGGTAGGAAAGGAAGCTGCGGGAGTCGGTGAGCATGCCGATGAAGTTGCCAAGCAGACCAAGGTTGGCCAGGGCAGTCATCTGCTTGATCATGTCGCTCTTGTTGTCATTGAACCACCATGCAGAACCCTGCTGGATTTTGCCGATGGCATCGCTGTTCTGGAAGCAGCCGATCACGGTGCCGATCATTTCATCATCGGCTGGATTGAGGGAGTAAAGAATGGTCTTGGGCAGGCCGCCGTTGGATTCCACATGGTTGAGGAAACTGGTGAGCTGGCTGGCCGGGGTGTAGTTGGAAATGCAGTCGTAACCGGTGTCGGCGCCAAGCTTTTCAAACATCGGGGTGTTGTTGTTGCGCAGGCAGCCGTAGTGCAGCTGCATCACCCAGCCGCGGTTTTTGTATTCTTTGGCCAGAGCGGCAACCAGAGCGGTCTTGAACTGATCCGCTTCCTGAGTGCTGAGCGCTTCGCCGTTTCGTTTCTTCGCGAAGATCGCTTCCACTTCTTCTTCACTTGCCGGCGCATACATTACGTAGTCCAGACCGTGGTCGGATACGGAGCAGCCGTTGGCAGCGAAGAATTCCAGACGCTTGGAGAGCGCTTCTTTCAGATCGGCATACGTTTTGATTTCCATTTTGGAAACTTCAGCTAGCTGATCGATGTAGCTGTTGAAGTCATCCTTGTTGATGTTGACGGCACGGTCCGGTCTCCAGGCGGGAAGAACCTGCACGTCAAAGCTTTCGTCTTCCTTGATCAGCTTGTGCCATTTGAGATCGTCGATCGGATCGTCGGTCGTGCAAAGCAGGGTAACGTTCGCTTTCTTGATCAGGTTGCGTGCGGACATTTCCGGGCTCTTGAGCTGTTCGTTGCAGAGCTCCCATACCTCTTTCGCGGTCTTTTCGCTCAGTACGCCTGTGCAGCCAAAGAAGCGCTGAAGTTCGAGGTGAGACCAGTGGTAGAGCGGATTGCCGATCGCCTTGTCGAGAGTTTTCGCGTAGGCGAGGAATTTTTCCCAGTCCGATGCGTCGCCGGTGATGAATTTTTCATCGATGCCGTTGGAACGCATCTGGCGCCATTTGTAGTGGTCGCCGCCCAGCCATACCTGAGCGATATTGTCAAACTGACGGTCTTCGTAAATTTCCTGCGGATTGATGTGGCAGTGGTAATCCACAACCGGCATCTGCTCGGCAAAGTCATGGAAAAGATGTCTGGCTTCCGGAGTTTCCAGCAGGAAGTCTTCATCCATAAATTTTTTCATAGTGAACTCCTTTAATTCGTAATTCGAAATCGGGTACAGCATTCCTTGCTGCGCTTGAAACGATCCGCACCTTCAGACATAAGATCTCTCGATGCGAGTGTATCGCTTCAAGCGGCAGCGGCGAGGGCATCCTGCAGAAAACGGTTTGGAAAGCCTTTTTGAAATGCGTTTCGGAAAGGCTTTCTTGAAAAACGTGTCCACTGGAAACGGAAAAATTCGAAACATCATCCGTTTTGCAAAGCGGCTTCTGACGGATCGACGCGATTTTCGCACGGCCCGTTTTGCCTTCCTTTGTCGTGGCAGCGAGCGGTCTGTACAAATTCGGCAATCGTTGCGTAGGAGGAAAACAATACATACGGGTACGTTTAAGCGCGTTTTTTTTGCCCTGTCTGCTGGTACTTACAATAAAAGGGCCGTTCCATGCCTGAAAGGGGCACGGATTTCTCTCGCAAGAATTTCAAGGCATCACGCAAAGAATGCGATGAATTTCCAAAAGGGAAATGAGTAGAATACAGACATTGCCAATGCCCGTAATACAGCCGGCAATCACATCAGGCAAGTTATGCGCGTTCACGATGTACTATTAGTACAGGCTTTTAGTACAGGCTTTCGAAGCCGGTGCAGGCGTGATTTGCCATGCTGGCTGTCGATGTTGGATAAAGAAAGAATCAGGTGACCCATATGAATGCAACGTTTGAAAAATTTGAACAGATCGGAATTATCCCTGTTGTCGTACTCGAAGATGTAAAAGATGCCGCTCCCCTCGGCAAGACTCTGCTGGCCGGCGGCCTGCCTGCTGCCGAAGTAACCTTCCGTACCGCAGCAGCTAAAGATTCCATTGCCGTTATGCGCAAGGAATGTCCGGAACTGCTCGTTGGTGCCGGAACCGTTCTCACAACCGCTATGGTTGACGAAGCTCTCGAAGCTGGTGCTCAGTTCATCGTATCCCCGGCGTTTGATGCAGACGTAGTAAAATACTGCATCGAAAAGAACGTACCGGTTCTCCCAGGAACCTGCACCCCGACCGATATTCAGCAGTGCTACGTACTCGGTCTGCGCGAAGTAAAATTCTTCCCGGCTGAAGCTTCCGGCGGTCTGAAAATGATCAAGAACATCGCTGCTCCGTTCAACATGATGCGCTTCATGCCGTCTGGCGGAATCAACGAAAAGAACATGGAAGACTACCTCAAGGATGACTGCATCTTCTGCGTAGGCGGAAGCTGGATGGTTAAAACGGATCTGATCAAAGAAGGCAAATTCGACGAAATCGAAGCCCTCTGTAAAAAAGCCGCTGACAAATTCCACGAAATCAAGAAGTAAGCCTTAAACCAGACCTGTAAATACAAAACCGAACCATAAGAACACGAAGACCTTTTCTGGATCCATATTTCCGGGAAAGGTCTTTTTCTTTATGCCAAAAGGCAGGGAAGACTCAGCTTTCTCTTTGTCCAAAAACCAGCTTCGCAACGCTTACGGGTTTACATAGATTTTACAAAAGCTTTTCCAAACGCAGATAGAGCCGAAAATGGGGATTTTTTACTATGGGAGTACAAGGAGGGATCCAGGTGAAAGAAATGATCTTCGTGCTTGTCGTCTTTTCTGTGATCGGCTTTTGTGCTCTGCTCATTGAACTTCTGTATCGCAACGTAAAAAAGCAGGACCGGCTTCAGCGCCTCTGTCGCGAAAACGCGCAGAGCCGGCAAAAGGAAAAGCCAGACGGTGCTGTATACAAAGGAGCGCCGCAAAACAAGCTACCTTGTCATAAGGACGCCCTGCGGGCGGACCGAGGAGTGTAATTCATGAATTTAGAAATGATCAAGACCCTGCTGCTCTTTGCGGGCGGTCTGGGGATGTTCCTGTATGGAATGGAACTGATGGGCGAAGGCCTGCAGAAAGCCGCGGGCGACAAGACCCGGCGCCTGCTCGAATCGCTGACTAAAAATCCACTGATGGGTCTGCTGGCCGGCGCGCTCGTGACCGCCATCATTCAGTCTTCTTCCGCAACGACGGTTATGGTCGTCGGTTTTGTAAACGCATCGCTGATGTCGCTGACCCAGGCGTGCACGGTCATCATGGGCGCTAATATTGGTACGACCATGACCGGATGGATCGTCTCGATGGGCGAGTGGGCTTCCTTTCTCAAACCGGAAATGATTGCCCCGATTCTGCTCATGAGCGGTGTCATTCTTTCTATGACGGTCAAATCGAGCCGTCTTAAGGACGGAAGCAAAATTCTGATCGGCTTTGGCATTTTGTTTCTGGGGCTTTCGTCGATGTCCGGATCGATTACGCCCTATGCCGATTCGCCGGTTTTCACCAAAGTGTTTGAAGTGCTCGGATCGAATCCGCTGCTCGGCGTTCTGGCCGGCGTTGGCGTTACTGCCATCATTCAGTCTTCTTCGGCTTCGATGGGTATTTTGCAGACGATGGCTATGGCCGGCGCGGTCAACTGGGGTTCTGCCGTATTTATCGCGTTAGGTCAGAACATCGGTACCTGCGTGACCGCTCTGCTTTCTTCGCTTTCCGGCGATACGAACGCGAAGCGCGCCGCGATGATTCATCTCGAATTCAACGTGATCGGGGCACTCATTGTCGGCGCTGCCGCGGTGGTATTTTTCATGTTCCAGCCGTCGCTTATGATGGCCGGGGTCAGTTCGTCTTCGCTTGCGCTGTTCCATACCGGCTTTAACGTGGCGGTAACGGCCATTCTGTTTCCGTTTCGAAAGCAGCTTGTGGAACTTTCCAAAATTCTGATCAATCCGGCCAAGCACCAGAAAAAGCATTCCGCCGCTCTGCTCGATCCGCGTCTGCAGTCCATTCCGAATGCGGCGATTCAGGCTCTGTTCGCCCAGCTCGACGTTCTGAAAGGCAAATGCCTCTCGTTAATTGATCTTTCCCGGGAAGTGCTGATCGATTCGAAAGACAACGGCAAGCTCCACGAAAAGGGTGCGAAAATTCTTGCCGACTGCATCAAGGTCAAGGAATACTGCAGCGGCGTCGATTTACAGACACTGAACGAATCCGAGCAGAAACAGCTGCAGCGCATTCTGCTTTCCGCCAGAGACCTGCACCAGATTGCCATGAACTGCATTGCGATCGGTACGATGAAAGAAGATTCTCTGGGCGATCACGCCCTCAGTGAATCGATGAAAGAAGATATCAATACGCTCTCCACACTGTGTAAAGAAGCGCTCTTTCGGCTGCAGATCGGCCAGGAAAAGAGTATGCAGACTTCGCCTGAAGCGAAAGAAGCGATTTTGCGCGTTCAGCAGGAAGTGGTTTCCATTCAGTCCAATATCGAAGAACGCCGGCGCGCCCATTTCCAGCGGGCACAGAAAAATAAGGAACATGCCGAAACGAGCTGGCTGTTCTTCGATGCTGCAGAGTGTTACGAACAGATCGCCCTGCGTACCCTGCGTCTGGCCGATGAAGATGCCTGGCAGAATACTCTGCATCGTCAGCCGGAGCTCGGAGCGAGCGCAGATTCTGCTGGACTGGTTTCTTCCGCATCGCCGGCGTCCTGTGCCCTCGTGCGCATCGAACGCTGAAATCATATAAACCGGTTCCACAAAGAATAAAACCGTATATCTGAATCGGATCTGAAAGAATACGCCGTACTGGATCCGTTTCTCTGCACTTTCTCACCTTTGGGAAAGTGCTTTTGCACGTTATGAACCCGCTCAACGGAAAGCCGGACGGCTCTCTGCCCATGGCCGTTTACCATACGCTTTATACTGAGAAATAGATCGGTTCTGGATTCGCGCAAATGCGATTTCTCTCTACCCGTGTTTATACAAAGCAAATCTGTACGCTTTCGATCTGCAAGAATGCAGAACAGCCCGTCCTGTTTCGGGGCAAAGGAGGAAAAATGGAACAAAACCGTATTTGGTGCGTCGAAGACGAAACCAGTATTCGAGATATTCTGATCTACACCCTGAAATCCTGCGGATTTGACGCCGAGGGATTTGAAGACGGCGCAGCGTTCTGGCAGGCGATGAACGAAGCCGAGACAAAACCGGATCTCGTGCTGCTGGATATCATGTTATGGCAGAGCGATGGCCTGACGATTTTGCAGCAGCTGCGCCAAAATCCGGACACCGCACAGATTCCGGTCATTATGACGACCGCCAAAGGGCGGGAAAGCGACAAGGTCAAAGCGTTTGAATATGGAGCGGACGACTATCTGGTCAAGCCCTTTGGAATGATGGAAATGGTTGCCCGGATCAAAGCGGTCCTGCGCCGCTGTCAGAATGCGGGTTCTGCCGAAAAGAAAAATTCGATTCTAGCGCTGGGGGATATCCGCCTCGATCCTTCGAGTCATAAAGCGTGGCTGGAAAAGAAGGAAGCGGAGGGAAAACCAGGCGAAGACAGGAAAATCGAACTCGAGCTGTCCCGCAAGGAATTTGATCTGCTCGCCCTTTTTCTGGAACATCCGCGAAAAGCGTTCAGCCGTGACGATCTTCTTTATGAAGTATGGAAAACGGATTTTGCGGGCGAAACGCGGACGGTGGACGTTCACATTCGATCCCTTCGCAGCAAGCTGCTCTGGGAAGGCGATCGAATCGAAACGGTACGCGGGATCGGCTATCGCATGAGGGAAGACGCATGACGCGCAAAATCTTTCAGTCGATTTTCGGCGCCTGTCTTCTCGTGCTCTCTCTGGCGGTTCTCATCTCGGTACGGATCATGTATCGCGGCTTTGTAGACGAACAGATTGGCAATCTCGACAGCGAAACCGCCCGGGTCGCTTCGGTACTCAACCGATCGGACGTGCAGGAACAGATCGATCTTCTGGATGAAGATTTTGAGCTGTTCAACCAGGGCGACCTGCGGCTGTGTCTGATCGATCCAGACGGGGAAGTCGTCTACGATTCCTTAAATATCGCCCACGAGAGCAATCATAAGGACCGTGAAGAAATCGCCGAAGCCAGAGAAAGCGGCAAGGGATTTTCGATTCGTCACTCCTCGACATCGAATACGGAAACGTACAACGCAGCCATGCGTCTGGCCAACGGAAGAATTCTCCGGCTGTCCCAGACCCATTCCTCGCTGATCATGCTTTTTGGACAGATGGTCATGCCGGTTCTGATTCTGATTCCGCTTCTGCTGCTTCTCAGCTATATTCTGGCTCGCCTTTTATCGCGGCACATCGTGACCCCGATCAATGCCATCGATCCCGCGAAACCGCTGGAAAACATTCCGTATGAACAGCTTCGTCCGCTTCTGGAACGTCTGGATGAAAACAACCGGCAAATTGCCGAGCAGATTGACGCGCTCGAAGAAAGCCAGATGGAATTTGATGCGCTGAGCGATTCGATGGATGAAGGGCTGATCATGGTCTGGAAAACGGGACGGGCAACGCTGATCAATCAGGCAGCCCGTGAGATTTTCGCTCTGCCCATGCAGAAAAAAAAACAAAGGCTGGAAACGTAGCGTATGCAGCAGCTCAAAATCTTGATCCTTTAAACGATCAGTACACCCAGGCAGGAGAACAGACCGCCGAAGGGAAAGCCAAACCGAAAGGAAGGCTGAAAACGGAAGACGGTATTGATCTGTACGGTCACAGCCGTCAGCTCCGTCAGCTCATTCAGTGCGCGCTGGCAGGAGAAAGCCTGAAGGAACTTCGGCATAAAAAAGGAAAAATCTATTCGCTGGAAGCCCAGCCGATCTGGAAAAATCAGGAAGTGATCGGCGCCATGGTTCTCGCTCTGGATATTACGGACCGCCAGCAGGCAGCGATGCGCCGTCAGGAGTTTACAGCCAACGTCACGCATGAGCTCAAAACGCCGCTGCAGACGATTTCCTCAAGCGCAGAACTTCTGGCCAGCGGCATGGTCCGCAAGGAAGACGAATCCAGATTCCTTGGCTACATTCTTAAGGAATCCCGTCGTATGACGGAAATGGTCAGCGACATCATTACGCTTTCCCGGCTGGAAAACGAAAGAAAAGAAGGCAATCCCAAATCCGATCTGTATGGGGCGGCCAAAGAGATCAGTGAAAATCTGAAAAGCGCAGCGGATCTGAAATCGATGACGATCGAATGCACCGGTGCATCAGTGGATGTCTGCGCCACCCGCACAGATCTGGAACGGATCCTGAAAAATCTGATGGAAAACGCGATCCGCTACGGCTTTGAAAACGGGCATATTCAGGTTTGCGTATCCGTACTGGACGCGAATACCGCCCTGGTCGAAGTGGCCGATGACGGGCCGGGCATTGACGAAAGTCTGCAGGATCGAATTTTTGAACGCTTTTTTACCGCCGACCCTTCCCGATCGAAAACGGGAACCGGTCTTGGTCTGGCGATTGTAAAACATACCCTCGAGAAGCTTTCCGGAACGATTCGTCTGGATTCCCAGCCGGGAAAGGGAAGCCGCTTCTTGGTGGAAATTCCGCGCTGGAAGCCGGAAGACGACATTCTGTACTGATTCCGAACAATTGAGACCAGAAGAAAAGTTCTGTCCCTCGCAATCGACGGGCAGAACTTTTTTTGCGGCGGTTTTTCGATTTTTTTGTAAGTGTCAAACAATCGACGGGTATACGCGAGACTGAATATTAGATACGCT
>NZ_JBKXLD010000011.1:14681-35578 GCF_047010065.1 Allobaculum sp. | reverse complement strand
GTGCAGTGCCGAAGCGGTACTCAAGCCCAATACCAATCCAAATACGGTTAACGGCATCGTTCTGAACCCGATGCAGCAGTCGGAGCCCAGCAAGCAGGGTCTGTTCACCAACGCCGATTATGCGTGGAATATCTGGAGCGACGCGGATCACTACACTCAGGTATGGAACGACTCCTTCGCCTATATCGACCATGGAACCGGTAAAGAAACCGCGGGTTCGAACGCCTATCGCGAGCTTTCCAAGCACATGAAAAACTCGAAGCAGATCGGCAACAGCGAATCCGAAGAACTCAGTCCGAAGCTGGACGCTTTTAAATCAAAGCTGACTGGAAACCAGACGATTACGGACGAAGACATCGCCGAAATCCGCGCTGAATTTGAGAAGCTGCGTGATGCCGCAAGAACGTATCGCGAAGAAACCGGAAACAAACGGACGCTCTCGCAGATCATTTACTGGATTGACGCATGGGATGATACGACCAGCGCGGTGCTCGGCTATCTCGATGCCCTCAGCGCACTGAATCACGGCGAATCCACCGCGGCGGTATGGGATCATTTTGCGAGCGCCCAGAACGCCAAGACCCAGGCGGGAACCCATGGCTTCCATTACGTGGATCATACGGAATACGCCAAGGCGGGCCGCATTCACATCACGCCGTTCATGAACGCACTGGATTCGGCGCTTTCCGCACGGATTCTTCCGCTGATCGACCCGAACCTGGATACGGCGACGTTCATTACCAGCCGTTCGGATACGCCGGAAGGATCGCTGGACAATGTGTTTGACGGCAATGCCTCGACGCAGATCGTTTTCAAAACGCCAAGCACCCTTTCTGCAGGCGACTACGTTGGTGTCATATATACCCAGCCGAAAGACATTTACGAAATTCAGTTCCTGCTCGGTCAGTCCGGCAACCTGAATGATACGTTCTCCAAAGCCAAAGTGCAGATCACCGCGGACGGTAAAACCTGGACCGATCTGAATGACACCGTGTATACAACGCCGCAGGAAATCCATCTGAGTGATCTCGATCTGAAGGGCGTGCGAGGAGTCCGTGTTCTTTCTACCGAAGACAAAACCAACACCTGGCTTGGCGTTCGCGACATTCGAATCAATCCGGAGCAGGGGGGGAGCAGTGAGATCGAACTGCCTTCTTCCACCTTCACGCTGGGAGACGGCTGCGCCTACTATCAGCAGAGCACGGCGGATCAGATGACGGATGGCGATACGTCCACCTTCGCCTGGATTTCAACGCCAGGCGATTACGCACCAGTCGGCCCGATCGTAACCCGTACGTTCTCGGAGGCCGTTCAGCTTAACGAAATCGTCTTTGTCAACGGCGGCGCGAAAAACGATAAGCTCACGCATTTCGCTCTGGAATACTCCGAAGACGGTACCACATGGAAAACCGCCGGCGAGTATACCGATCCAAAACCGGAGTCGGCGCAAAGTACCTTCCGTGTAAAACTTCATGGTGCAAGCGTAAAAGCCATTCGCATTAATAACCTGGAAAGCGTCCACAAATGGCTCCAGATTGCCGAATTCAACGTCGTTCCAGGCGACGGTTCGGATTACGATACAGAACATCTGATCACCAATGCGGACAGCACCAGCGCGGTAACTTCGGAAATCGAAAACGGCCGCCAGCTGCTGACCAGCGATGGTCAGAATCTCGTCCTCAAAGCTGGGGAATACGCCGGCGTTGATCTTGGCGAGATTACGAAAATCGCGTCGCTTACGCACGGAGACCTGGGCAGCCTGTCACTGGAAGTTTCCCGCAACGGATACGAATGGGTAAGCGTTGCAGCGGATGCGTCCAGTGCAGAAGATGCCCGCTATGTACGTCTGATCAATACGACGGATGCTTCCGTTTCCGCAGATCTCAGTACGCCGCTTTCGGTAACGGTAACGAAGATCAGCGGTCCGTACCGTCTCTCGGATACGGTCGGCATTACGTCCGCCGGCTGGGCGAGCGAAGATACGCGTGACAATGGAGCGGCGTTTGACGGCGATGTGGATACCACCACCGAATTCGCCACGCTCCCCGCAAAAGGCTCCGAAATTATTTATGACCTCGGTCAGAACCGCTCGATTTCCAAACTGGAAATCGTAAACCAGGACAGCGCCGTCAACTATATCCGCGACGCGAAAATCCAGATTTCCAGCGACCTTGAAAACTGGACGGACGTTATGGAAATCGGTGACGGTGTGGAAAACACGGATGACGCAGACGTAACGGCCAAGGATGCCGATGCCGGCTACATGGCCAGCAGCCGCTATCCGAACAAGGTTACCAAAGTCGGAACGCTCGAAACCGCGCAGGACGCCCGCTATATCCGCATTTATTTCACCGCAGGCAACGCCAGCCGGGCCGTACTGTTCAATGAAATTCTGATCAACGACGGCGAATACAAATCCGTTCCGCATCCAGCCGTAACGGCTGCTGTGGAAGAAGCGCAAAACCACAGCGCGCTCAACATGTTCGACAGCGATCTGTCCACGTCCTACAAACCAGCCTCCAGCCAGGCCGGATCGGTACAGTATGATTTCTCCGACGAGCTCGATGCCAATACGCTGAACATCATTCAGAAAGGCACTTTGAGCAATGCCACCGTTTCGGTTCGCGCGGTCAATACAGACGGCAAGATTGAATGGAAAACTCTTGGTCATCTGGTACGTTCGCTGAACACGATGGGGTCGAACGATATCGATAAGATTCTGTCCGTGAAGATCGAATGGACGGATGGAAACGCGCCGGAAATTTCGGAAATCATCCGCTTCACCAGCGAGAATCCGACCGTGCAGAATCTGGATTATTCCCAGCTTCTTCTGGCCTGGAACAAGGCGACCGCGCAGCAGTCTTCCTTTGTGAACGGATCCGATCTGGAAGAAGCGATCACGCAGGCGCATGAAGTCATCAACGCTGCTTCCGCTTCCCAGAACGAGATTAACGAAGCCGCCAGAGCCCTGAACAGTGCACTGCTGACGATGCGCATTGCACCGGAAGCTGACCGCCTGAACGGTCTGAAGTAAGACGAGTTCTTTCCAGGTCATCAGGATTCATCGTCTTTCTCAACCCATTACGCCGCAGTAAACCGCAGCCATACGCTGCGGCTGCTGCGGTGTTTTTGCGTGCAGTCCAGATCGTTCAAAACTCGTTCGCGCGCTGTAAGCGGCTTGAAAAATGGAAAAAAACGGTCGAAAACCGGCAGGAAAACGTATCAATCCCCGCGTATGGCCGAGGGGATTTTCGGGAATCTATGGTTTTTTTTCGATTTTCGCTAAAATGAAAACACTGATTCCGTCCGCATCCGACAGGCGGAATCTTTGAAAGAATTACGGCTGCTCCCGACGCAAGCGATCGCAGAAAATGCGAAAGCTTCCTTGCGAAAGGCCGGGAAGAAGCCGCAAGAGAAAAGGAAAGTGGAATTACATATGAAACGAGAACAGCTGGGGTCCCGTCTGGGCTTTATCCTGCTGAGCGCCGGATGCGCGATCGGTATTGGAAACGTCTGGAAATTCCCCTACATCGCCGGACAGAACGGCGGTGCAATTTTTATTCTGATTTACCTGTTCTTCCTCGTGGTTTTGGGCATCCCCGTCATGACGATGGAGTTTGCGATGGGACGTGCCGCCCAGAAAAGTCCAGCCAAAATTTATAAGACGCTGGAACCGAAAGGAAGCAAGTGGCACTGGCATACCGGTTTTGCGATTGCGGGCAACTACCTGCTCATGATGTTTTATACGACCGTCGCCGGATGGATGCTGAAGTACTTTGTCGATATGTGTCTGGGCCGGTTTGAAGGTCTGGATGGCGCCGGGATCGGTGCGGCGTTTGATGCCACGCTGGCCAATGCAGGCAGCGAAGTGTTTTACATGGGCGTCATTGTCGTCGCCGGTTTTCTGATCTGCATGCTCGGTCTGCAGAAAGGCCTCGAGCGCGTAACGAAAGTGATGATGATTTCGCTGCTCATCTTAATGAGCGTCCTGGCGATCAACTCCCTGTTTCTGGAAGGCGCCAACGCTGGTCTTCGCTACTATCTGCTGCCGGACTGGAACCGCTTCATGGAAATCGGACCGTGGAATGTCATCGTTGCGGCGATGAACCAGGCGTTTTTTACCCTTTCGCTCGGTATTGGTGCCATGGCGATTTTCGGCTCCTACATTAATAAGGATCGTGCCTTGCTCGGCGAATCGATCAACGTCGCCGTTCTGGATACGTTTGTCGCGATTGTTGCCGGCCTGATCATCATTCCAGCCTGCTTCGCCTATTCGGTCGATGTCAATGCCGGTCCGGGTCTGATCTTCGTCACGCTGCCCAACGTCTTTAACGCGATGCCGTTTGGCCGTCTGTGGGGCGCGCTGTTTTTCCTGTTCATGACGTTTGCAGCGTTCTCAACCGTTCTGGCGGTTTTCGAAAACATCCTTTCGAGCTGCATGGACCTGTTTGGCTGGGACCGCAAAAAAGCGTGTCTGGTCAATATGGCGGCAGTCTTCGTACTGTCGCTGCCCTGCGCTTTGGGCTGGTCGCTTCTGTCCGGCGCGGCACCGCTAGGAGCGGGAACGACCATCCTGGATTTTGAAGACTTCCTGGTTTCCAACATTTTGCTGCCTGGCGGATCGCTCATTTTCGTTCTGTTCTGCTGCACCAAGTTTGGCTGGGGCTGGAAAAACTTCCGCAAGGAAGCCAACGAAGGAAAAGGCGCCAAAGTGCCTGAGTGGCTGCACCCTTACTGCAAGTACGTTCTGCCGGTCATCATTCTGGTGATTCTGGTGATCGGTCTGATCTGATCCTTCGCATATGTTCTGAAGCTGCTTTTTTACAAAATCATTTCGCCGACCGCTAACCGTATTGCGGGCGGCGTTTTTGTATGGCCCGAAGCGAGCGGCGCGTATTGCGGGACATAAGAAAACCGCCTGCCGTAAGTTTTAAAACTTTGCTGGCAGGCGGTTTTGCTTCGCCGTTGGGAAAACAGGACTGAGGCGTGCCAGAGGTATGTCTGAGGCATGCGTGTTACCGGGGCTCCGTCTGAGAGACAGGAAATAGCCGGTAAGGCGATCGGATTTATTCGACCGCTTTGAGCGATTCTACCATCTGAATCTTGCGCAGACGGTATTTCATGATCCAGTTGACGAGCAGAGCGAAAAGCATGGTCAGACCGATGGAATAGACATAGGACTGCCAGAAAATCGTGCGGCCAAAGCGGATCGTATCGAGTTCGGCAAGGTTCATAATCAGATCGTGCAGGTAAATGCCCAGCAGCAGACCGACGAGTCCGCCAATGAGGGCAAGGATTATGCTTTCGCGGTTGATGTAGGCGTTGACTTCCTTTTCGGTAAAGCCAAGGACCTTGATGGTCGCAATTTCACGCAGACGTTCGGAAATGTTGACGTTGGAAAGGTTGTAAAGTACCACGAACGCCAGCATCGCCGCCGACAGAACGAGAACGACTACGATCGACTTGATCGAGGAAATCATGTTTTCAAAGTTGTCGATTGTCGCCGAATAGAAGGTGACGGACCGGACGCCCTCGTGCTGGAGAACGCAGCTGCCCAGCTCGCTTTCAAATTCCGGAGACGTATCGTCGTTAAGCAGCAGAATCTGCGCGTCCGGCTCTTCCTGAATATGGAGACGGTCGAACGTCTTTTGCGTTACGTAAAGCATGTGGCCGGTGTACTGTTCGAAAATGCCGGCGATCGGAAGATCTACTTCTTCATCGTCCGCCGTTTTGAAGCGGATCGTATCGCCTTTGGACAGGTGCATTTTCTCGGCCGTCTTGACGGAAACGAGAACGCCGTCGTTTAAAGACAGACGTTCGGAACCGTCCATCGGGATAAACGTCATGAACTCTTCGAAGGCTTCAGGATCTTCGACAATATTGAGCGTGGCGGACACATCCTTATCGTCATAGTGAACGGTAACAGGAAGGGTTTCGAGATTGAACGTATCTTCGATGCCCTTTTCCTTTTTCAGATCGGCGGCCAGCTGCCGTCCGTCTTCTTCTTTGGCATCCACGGCAGCATCAAAGTGGTAAATCGCCTGGAACTGGCGTGGAACGATATCGCTGATGGAGTCGTTCAGACCAAAGCCGGCGACCAGCAGGGCGGAACAGCCCGCGATGCCGATGACGGTCATGAAAAAGCGCTTCTTATAGCGGAAGAGGTTGCGCAATGTGACTTTATGCATGAACGAAAGCTTTGACCAGAACCAGCCGACGCGTTCTAACAAAATCCGCTTGCCGGCCTTTGCGGCTTTTGGCCGCATGAGCTGGGCCGGCACTTCGCGCAGTTCCTTAATAATGGAGAAGAGCGCAGCGAGCAGCACGACGCCGGTAACGCTTAAAGACGCAAAGAGCATCAGACCCGGCTGGAAGCGGAACTGAATGGCTTCCAGGTTGTACATGATGTTCCAGGCGGAGTAGATGATCATCGGGAACACGTACATGCCGACGGCACAGCCGAGAATGCTGCCAAGAACGGAAGCGGATCCCGCGTAGAGCAGGTACTTCGCGGCGATTTGCCGGCGGGAGTAGCCAAGGGCCTTGAGGGTTCCCATTTCGTTGCGCTGCTCATCGACCATGCGCGTCATTGTCGTCATGCAGACGAGCGCGGCGACGAGAAAGAAGAAGACAGGGAAGACGGAGGCGATGCCGTCCATGCGGTCGGCGCAGGCTTCGTAGTCTTTATAGGAATAATGCGAGTTGCGATCGAGCACGATCCATTTGGCTTCGAGATCGTCGAGCTGCTTTTTCGCGTCCGCGATTTTGTCTTCGGCTTCTTTTTTGTTCGTATTGTATTCGGCCAGACCGTCTTCGTATTCTTTCTGACCGCTGGCGTAATCGCTTCTGGCTTTTGCCAGATCGTTTTTGGCCTGATTGAGCTGGGCTACGCCATCGTCATACGTTTTCTGGTTTGCGGCCAGCTGCGTTTCACTCGCAGCCAGCTCATTTTGCTGGGCCGCAAGTTCCTGACGCTGTTTGACTAAGGCGTCGCGCTGTACGATGGCGCTCTGCGCCTGAGCAATTCTGTCATTTAAGGCAGTAAGAGAGGCGTTTGCGGCATCGAGCGATCCGCCAATCGAGGCGAGAATAGAACTTTTCTGCGTGTTCAGCGCAGCTAGAGCGGAAGCTGCGTCGGGCGCGCCGGGCACTGCCTGGGCCAGTACGCCCTGCAGCTGTGCCTGCAGCGCCGCAAGCTGTTCTTTTAAAGCCGGCAGCTGCGTATTTTGGGGATCGGCGCTTTCGAGCGCGGCAATCTGTTGGCTCAGCGTCTGGATACCCTGATCGAGCGATTCGATTCCGGAAATGGCCTGATCGATGGACTGGACGCCCTGAATGGCCTGCGTGAGCGCATCGCGCCTGGCAATCAGATCGCTGGCGGTCGTATCGATGCCCTGCAGCTGAGCCAGCCCGGCATCAATCTGAGCAAGGCCGTCGGCGATCTGCTGCTTTCCGGACTGGAGCGCGCTGCGTCCCTGATCGAGCTGCGTTTTTGAACTGGCCAGAAGCGCTTCGTTATCGGAAATCTGCTTTTCGCCATCCGCAATCTGCAGCGCGGCATCCTCGAGTTTCTTTTTCGCGTCGTCGAGCTTCTTTTTCGCATCGGCGAGCTTGTCCTGGGCTTCCTTTTCCTGGTCGTCAATTTTCTGACGCTGTTCGTCTTTCCAGAGAACGGTTCGGCTGTCGGCGAGCGTTTCGACTTCATCGACGACCGGATCGGTCAGATCGAAGTAGGCGTCGGAATACGTATCCGCTTCTTTGGCCCCGTCGACGGTCAGATCGATTTCCGTAAAGTAGTCGGCCTTGATCGCGGACTGCGGGATAAAGAAATACGTATCGACCGTACCGGAACCGATCGAAGAAGAGCCGTGTACGTAGGACAGGTAGTTTGGAGAATAGGCTTTGCCGGTAATGGTGTAGGTGTCGTATTTGAGATCGTCGCTGACCGGTGTGTCGTTTCCGGAATACAGATGAACCGTATCCCCGATCTCAAAAGACCCGAAAATGTTTCCCGTGGCGCTGTCGCCTTCCACCATGCACTCCCTGTCGTTTTGCGGCAGGCGGCCTTCGACCAGACGCGGCGTATTGATCGTCTGTCCGTCCGTATAGGAGAGGACTTTAACGGTCATTTCCCGGCTGCCTTTGCGGCAGAGATAATCGGCGGAAAACTGACCTTGCGCGTCCTTCACGCCAGGTTCCTTTTTCAGCGCCTCGAGATCCTTGTCGCTTAAGCCGACGGTGGAGTACACCTGTATATCCTGCAGGTTGTAGCGGTCAAAGTAGACGTCGGCCGAATTTTTCATATCCGGCGCGCTGGCTTTGATGCCCGCAAAAAACGAGACGCCCAGAGCGGTGATGGCCAGGATGGACAGGTAGCGCCCCAGGGAATGGCGGATTTCACGGAACAGGTCTTTCCATAGTGCGGGTGTCATCAGTATTCAATCTCCCGTGCGCTCATCGGATGCTCGTTGCGGGTAATGCTTTCGATTTTTCCGGAACGCACTCGAATAATCTTGTCGCCGATCGGTGTCAGCGCCAGATTATGCGTAATGACGACGACTGTCGTCTTTTCCTTTTTACAGATGTTTTGCAGGACTTCGAGAACCTGCTTGCCCGTCTGGTAGTCCAGCGCGCCGGTCGGCTCGTCGCAAAGGAGCAGGCGCGGATTTTTCGCAATCGCGCGGGCGATTGCGACACGCTGCTGTTCCCCGCCGGAAATCTGGGAAGGGAAGTTGTTTTCCCGGTCGAGCAGTCCGACGGATTTCAGCGTTCCGGTAATATCGAGCGGGCTTTTGGAAATCTGGGCCGCCAGTTCGACGTTTTCGCGGACGGTCAGATTCTGAATCAGGTTATAAAACTGGAAGACGAACCCGACGTCATCGCGCCGATAGAGCGTCAGCTGCTTCGAATCAAAATCACTGACGATTTTATCACCGACGCGAATGGTTCCCGAGCTGACGGTATCCATGCCGCCAAGCAGGTTGAGAATGGTGGATTTTCCAGCCCCGCTGGCGCCGGCGATAATCACAAACTCGCCTTCTTCAATCGAAAAGCTGACGCCGTACAGGGCATGAATGCATACTTCACCCATCTGATAGTCCTTGCGGACGTCCTTGAATTCAATAAAACTCATCGCAGAACACCTCCTGAAGTCTCTAAATAGGGAAGGTTAGTTATCTTTTATTATGACCTGCTTTTGAGCAGGACTGTGCGAAAACCTTCATTTCCTGCCTCTCTTTTGACCGTTTGGCAGCAATACGAAAAGCCGGGGCCAAAGAGAGGACCAAAGCGGCTGGAAAGCGTTTTTCAGGCCGGATTCTATCCCGAGAGGAAAAATGGAAAAATCCGGACAAAACGATGCAAAGACTGTCGAAAAAGGAAACTGTTGCCGGCCTGTACAGACAGGATGAAACGATCTGATATACTAAGCAATGGCATCTTGCTTTTAAAACCAGATGAAAGAATATTCCAAATTACTTAAATAGATCCTGTTTTCCTGTGTTTCTGCTCCATGTTTTCTGGACGAATGAAATGCGGATGGATTTCTGTGCGGATTTGGTTATGGCGTCTGTCGATCTGTTCTCTCCTTGTATTTTCGGCCTGCCAAAGCCATTTGCACACACAGCTGTCGATCTGTATATTTCAGTCATGTCCGATTAGTGGAAAACGGAGCATGGTCCGCTAAAATGTAGGCGGACCATGAAACGATGGCTCCCGCAAAATGGAGAACAGATCAATTATGAAAGTAAAAGTCATTACGGATTCCGGCAGCGGCTTAACGCAGAAGCAGGCCGAATCCTTAGGAATAGAATTTCTTCCCCTGCAGGTTCTCGTCGACGAGACACAGTATCTCGACGGCGTGGATCTGACCTGCGAAAAGCTGTATGAGCTTCTCGATGAAGGCAAAATGCCCACGACCAGCCAGCCGCCTCTTCTTCTTGAAGAAGAGCTTTTCGAACGGCTGAAAAGCGAAGGCGTAACGGACGTGATTGTCATCAATCTGTCCAACGGCCTCTCTTCAACCAACCAGATCATCCAGGCGACCGCAAAACGCTTCGATATCGTCGTGCATACGCTCGATATTTATACGACCCTCGCCGTGCAGCAGTATCTGGTCATTGCGGCCCAGCAGCTGCTCGAACAGGGCAGGGATCCGGAAGCCATCGTCGACGCGCTGCGCAAGTCAGTCGACGGTTCAGCCGGTTATCTGATGGTCGACAATCTCGACCATCTCGCCGCAGGCGGACGTCTGACGCCGCTTGCTGCCAAACTTGGCGGCATGCTCAAGATTAAGCCGGTTCTGCGCGTTTCCAAAGATACGCAGGGCAAAGTCGACTCCTTTGAAAAAGTCCGCACCTTCCATAAGGCGGTCAGCCGCGGCGTAGAACAGGTAGCCAAGGGTCTTGTGGACGGCGTCGACTACGAACTGTTCGTTCTGAACGGCAACGCGGATACTTCGGCAGAGGCGGCAAGAGAAATGATGGCGGCGCTGCGTCCTGGAACAAAGGTTCATGTGCTGAACATGTTCCCGGTCATCGCGGCGCACACCGGACTTGGCTCGGTCGGCGTACAGTACATCCCGAAAATTGAAGGAGTGGAATATGATGAAACTCGCATTTGTGACTGACAGCGGAACCGGATTCAGCAGTGAATACTGGAAAAAGCATGGAATTTATTCCGTACCTCTGCAGATTACAGAAGGACAGAACACCTACGACGAGTTTGAAGATATCTCCTATGCCCAGGTCATTGACAACCTTCACCAGCAGAAACTGATGAAGACCTCGCTGCCTTCGCTTGGAAAAATCGAAGATCTCTTTGAACAGCTCAAAAAAGACGGATATGAGGGCGTATTCTGCGTTCCGATCTGCCGCGGACTTTCCGGCACCCTGAATGCCATGGAGTCCGCTGCGCACCAGATGGATCTGGCCTTTTACGGGTTTGACTGCGGAACGACAGCCGTAACCCAGTCCCACTGCATTATCACCGCCAAAACGATGTATGAGCAGGGAAAGAGCATTGAGGAAATCATGGAAAAGCTCGAACAGATTGCGGGAAACTGCGATACGTTCGTTCTTTGCGACGACCTCCAGCACATGCGCCGCGGCGGCCGTCTGACCGCAACAGCAGCCGCTCTTGGCGGACTGCTCAAAATCAAGCCGATCCTTCACGTCAACCGCAAGACTGAAGGCCGCGTTGACGCGGTCGATAAAGTCCGCACGATGTCCCGCGCGCAGGATCGTACGATCAGCCTGCTCAAGGATATGGGCACCAATAAGGACTATGACTTTACCGTCGCTCACGTGGATTCTCTCGAAAGCGCGAAGGCGTTCGCCCGCAAGATCAAGGAAAACTTTGACGGGGCTACGGTTCGCGTAATCGATCTGGTCAGCGCCGTCGGCATTCATACCGGACTCAACTGCCTGGCGGTTCAGGTTTTTGATCCAGCCGGCTATCCGGTCATGGTTTATACCGACGAAGATACGATCCGCATTTAATGCGACTTTCGTACGAAAACGAAATTAAAAATTGGAGAGACAATAAAATGCCGCTGCAGGCGAGGAAAACCTGCGGCGGCATTTTGCGTTTTTCAAAAAGAAAAGACCGAGGAAACTCGGTCTGTGAATTTATTTGCGGGTCAGCAACGCGGTTCGTACGGTGAAGTTTCCGTATTCGTCGAGCGCGCGAATCTGTACCATGCGCGATCCGGGTTCGTGGATCAGCATGGACGGATTGAGAATATAGAGCTTGCAGCGCGAACAGTCGCTGAGCTTGGTTACAAAACTCTGGGCGTCCACTTCGTCGCTGACGCCGACGGTCAGATTCTGCACTTCGAGTTTCGGCGCAGTCGTATCCACAACCTGAATGTCGACCTGGGACTGGTGCCCGTCGATCGTGCAGGCTCCGGTATAGCTGCCGGCCTTATTGATGTTGAGGTTGGTCGAGCAGACGGGTGTGCTTTCAGTTTCGTAATGAATCTTATCGATCATGTCATACAGCGAATAGTCCGAACCGGCTTCGACGGGGCTTACTTCCTTTTTGAAGGTAATCGCTTCGGAAGCCATGAGCGGGTTGAACAGACTGGAAAAAACAGCCAGTACAGTAATCGCCAGAATGGAGCTGAGTACAAGACGCGGCGTCTGGGACTGCCGCATATGAAGTAAGAAACGACGTTTTTTCTGATAAAATCGACGACGCGCTCTAGCCGAGCGGGCCCGGCGTGCTTGAATCGGATTGAAATACATGATGTTCCTGCCTTGCGCAGCCAATTTCAATAACGGTACCGGTCTGCAAAAGATGCGGGGAAAGACCGGAGAAAATAAAAAAAAGACGACCTCTGCGCAAGACACAATACTGTCACTGATTGCGGCTAAAGGCAAGCGCAAAAATGATGAAAACGTAATGAAAATGACACGCTGAAAGCGTGTAAGAAAAGCGTCTGTTTTCATAAAAAAAGAAGGATGCAGAAGCCATTCCTGTTTTGTCTGTTCTGAACTGGAAAAGCGCTTTCTTCCGGATCACAGACGACTGAAAACGCGTGTAAATTCCAAATACCATCTTTGAAAATTGATTGAACAAAACTTGATTTTTCTTTAGATTTCGCAAACCATTCCCTGTCTACAATCAGAAGGAGAGAAAAGCACCGCACGCGCCAAATCCAGACAGAAAAATTGAACGCATTTTTCATGGAATGGAGAAATGGAAGAAAGAAACCGGATCTTTCATTATGGAATAAGGCTTTAGCTCTCAGATTTTGAAAGCTTCAGGAGGATCTTTATTCGAAAGGATGGCCGCCCTTTGAGCGGCATCCTGTGAAGGAACAGAGAAAGGAGCTGTTGAATATGACAGGAAAACGATTTGGTTTGCAAAAGGCTCTGTGCTTGTGCTTAGGCATTCTTGTTTTTTCGGGCTGTACTGATTCTTCATCGAGCACTGCCGGCGGGGTGCAGCCTTCTTCTTCCAGCACCGCCATGCAGACCATTTCTTCGAGCTCAGAAGGGGAGCTGTGGGTGATGGAAAATGACACGATCGCATCCAGGCTGCAGTACTGCCGCCCGGGTGAAGGCGGTCATATGATCACCCATGCCGATCTGAATTATGGCTTTGAAGCACCGGCCGACCTGCACTATGTTTCGGAGAATGGAACGATCTCCTTTAAGAAAGACGGAAGCTGGAAAGCGGTAAAACCTGGAGAAGACTGTATTACGCGGCTGCAGGACTGGGATCTGGAAGAAATGAAGGAAAGAGGTCTGGATCTGGATATCGCTCTGCAGCTGCCGAAGACGGATCGGTTCCATGTGTATGTAACGGAAGACTATCCTGTCTATACGCTCCGAAATCCGAAAACGGAAGAATACCGTCTCGTGGATGATCGTGCGGCCTGCACCGCTTTGGTCGATCAGGGATGGGAGCAGGTGGAAGAAATGTTTGTGATGTCAGCCGATTCGGGCACGAAAGTGCGTGCTTTCTACAATCCGGAAGACGGCGATCGGATTTATACGGTCGATTCGGAAGAAGCAGATCGCCTGCTCGAAAAGGGATGGACGGAAGAGGCTTCTCAAATGACTTCCGATACCGAAGAAGGCATTCCTGTGTACTGTCTGACGGCAGAAATCAACGGGAAGTCCCGTCATCTGTATACAACAAAGTACCATGACTGGCGCGCCTATGGAGATTTATGGAAAGTCGATGACGATATTGCCTTTTACGCCGTTCGGACGCCTCTGTATGACGATGGAACGCTTTATTGAGGAAGAATAGTTTCCGCATTCGAAAAAAATGACTTTAGACCGGCCGATCGTACAGATCGAGCCGGTTCTTTTAATCGATCCGGTTCTTTTATGGGAAAAGAGCGGATATCGATGTACAGGCAGGAGAATAGAATCCCGGTGCTTGAGACGGCAGAGAGGACTGGCCGCACGGCATCTGGAATATTTCCCTGAAGACAGTCGGGCAGCCGTATAAAGATTCAGATTGAAAAACAGATCGTCAGACTACCCGGTTTTGAATCTGAAAAAAGGACAGACTTGCGCATTTTCTCCTTTTCTGATAAGGTATTTCGGCAAGTCTATCTTGCTTCCTGTCCTGCCTGATGACAGGACCGACAGACCAGAGGGAGGTGTACATGATGAAAAAGTATGAGGTTATGTACATTGTGAATGCATCGCTCGATGACGAACAGTTCGCAGCTCTTGAAAAAAGACTGTATGCTCCAATCATTGAGAACGGCGGCTCCGTTGACAAAGTGGACAACTGGGGCGTAAAAGATTTTGCCTACGAGATCAATCACATGAAAAAAGGCCACTATGTGGTTATGTACTGCACCGCTAACAACGAAGGAATTGAAGAATTCCAGCGTCTGTGTCGTATCAACAACAGCGTAATTCGTGTCATGGTTATCAAAAAAGAAGAAGAAAAGTAAGAGGTACCGTCTATGATGAACCGCGTTGATTTAATTGGTCGACTGACGAGAGATCTGGAACTTCGCCGGACTCAGTCAGGTAATAACATGCTCAGGTTTACTCTTGCTGTAGAGCGCCGCTATAAACAGCCTGGACAGCCGGAAGCTGACTTCATCAGCTGCACGGCGTTTGGCAAAACAGCGGAGAACATGGCTCGCTTTTTGCATAAAGGCTCGCTGATCAGCGTCGAAGGACGCATTCAGACCGGATCCTACGTTAACCAGCAGGGACAGAAAGTCTACACGACCGATGTCATTGCGGACAACGTACAGTTCCTCGAACCGAGAAACGCTCGAGGCGGATACGTTCAGGATCAGGGCTACGGCTACAATGGCGGTTATTCGGATAATTCCCAGAGCTACGGCGGCTACGGCAGTCAGGACGCTTCGGGAGGCCAGAACTATTCTGGCGGTTATTCGAACCAGAGCTACGGCTATGGTTCGCAGGCATCCAATCCTTACGCGAAGAGCGAAAACACAGGATTTGGAGCTGCTTCTGCTTCACCCGACAATGACACAAGCGGCATCGTCGACGATTCGTCCACCCTGGACATTTCTTCCGACGATCTGCCGTTCTAAACGAATTCAAGAAAGGAGATCCGACACATGGCATTCAAAAAACAGCGCATGGGCCGTAAAAAAGTCTGCTACTTTACAAAAAACAAAATCAAGGAAATTGATTACAAAGATGTTGAACTGCTGAAGCGTTTCATCAACACGAACGGAAAAATCATCCCCAGACGTGTTACTGGAACTCGCGCCCGCTACCAGAGACAGCTTGCTACTGCCATCAAACGCGCACGCCAGATGGCTCTGCTGCCTTACGTTGCAGACTAATTTCGGTTAATTTACCCATACCCATTCAGACAGGCTGGCTTCGGCTCGCCTGTCTTTTTTCAATCCCGCACAAAAGGCCTTTCTGCTGCTGAGAACAGAACGGCCTTTTTCCATGAATGGGGAATGTTCGATTTTCAGAAGGGGAGATCTTCGCTTTCGAGCGTCTGCAGCTCCTTGCTGGAGAGCTGAAGAAGATCCGGATTTCTGACGAGCCGTACGGCCTGTCGGGAGATGGCTTTTTCCAGCATCGTCCGTACATCCCGCGCGTTCGCAAAGCCTTTGGGGGCCGGACGGGTCAGCTGCTGGAAATAGGCGCCTGCTTTCTTTGCGGCTGCCGGACTCAGTGTGTAATCGAGCGCTCTGGCCATGTGTTCGAATATGGAAAACAGCTGGTCAGGCAGAAAGTCTTCAAAGTGAATGCACGTCGTAAAGCGGGAGCGCAGCCCCGGATTGGAGTCGAGAAAGCGGTCCATTTCCGCCGGATAGCCCGCTGCTATAACGACAAGATCGTCGCGGTGATTTTCCATCTCGCGCAAAAGAACTTCGATGGCTTCGTGTCCAAAGTCGCGTTCGGACGAGCGGGCAAGCGCATACGCCTCATCGATAAAGAGAACGCCGCCGATGGCTTTATCGATGACCTTTTTCGTTTTCATCGCCGTAGAGCCGATGTATTCGCCGACCAGATCGCCGCGCGTGCATTCCACAAAGGTTCCGCGCGAAAGAAAGCCGAGATCCTTGTAAATGCGGGCGACAATCCGGGCGGTAGTCGTTTTGCCGGTGCCGGGGTTGCCGGAGAAGATCAGATGGCGGGCGGCCGGTGCGCTTTTCAGCCCGCGCGATTGACGCAGCCGGCTGATCTGGAGCAGGTCGCAAAGCGTATGGATTTCGTTTTTCGCTTCTTCCAGACCGGTCAGCGCATCCAGCTGTCGTAAATCTTCCTGCAGTGCACTGGAGGAAAGCGAAGAATCGTCCGGCGAGGACTTTGTTTCTTTTTTGCCGGTTGCAGACTCGTCTTCGCGTTGGTCTTCTTTGTTTCCAGCGGGCGCCTGTGAGACCTCTGCGAATTGTTTGGCAGACAAATTCGACATAGATGCATCCGAAGAATCCAAATCGGTTCGACCTGGATCGAAAAGCGTATCGATCTGATCGTGAATGGCGTGAAGCAGATCCTGATTGGCATTGGGGAAGTCTGGATCAGCAATCTGAAAGAAATGGTCCGCAAACTGAAAATCCTCATCGAGTGAAACAGAATCGTCGAAAACATTTGTATTCAGCACAGTCGGATTCTCATGAATCCATGCGCTCTCCGGCCGGCTTTCTCTGGGAAAGAAGGCGATGAATTTCTGAACGGCGCTTTCGGAGCGGGTCCGGTTCCAGACGCCCATCATAAGCGTATATTCCAGTTTTCGGCGCATGTCCCAGCCAGTCAGCTCATGCAGGAAATCGCACGTTCCTAAAGCGGTCAGCAGATTCTGGCGCAAAGAAGATTCAACAGTCATGCCCTCATTATAAAAGCGAAGAAAGGAAAACCGTCCCTTATGCCTGTCTTCAAGGTATGTCTTCACTGCCAGTCTTCACCGTATGTCAGTGAGGCGTATCGTCTCTGCCTGTCTTTCCCGCATTTCTTCTTTCCATATCTCCACTGCGGTATTTTCGCTGCCGGTATTTCCTGCCGCCTTATGCGGGCATACAGACCGGCGGATCCAAAACGCGTCTCGCCTGCAGCTGCCGCACTTTGGGCAATCCGAATGACTTTTCACTCGATTTGTGGCCTTGTCTGTCAAAATATTTGGCTGGGCAAATCAAAATGAAATACTGCGAGGCTTCGTACAATAGGGATAGAAAGACTTCGCAAGGAAGCATTGAGGTGATTTTATGTTATTTGGAATTCTGGCCCCTTATTCGTATGGACTCGACTTCAACATCGGTCTTACGGCCTGGCTGGGCATTGCCTGCATCATTCTGGAGGTCGTCGGCCTCTGGAAAATGTTTGAAAAGGCGAACGTGGCTGGCTGGAAAGCGCTGATTCCGGTTTACAATCTGTATCTGCTTTACAAGATCAGCTGGCAGACGAAGATGTTCTGGTTTGGCCTGGGAACGGAACTGTTCGCTGGTATTTTCTACTATCTGGCGGTTGGAACGTTCAATTCCGCATTCCTGTATTTCGCCTATGGCCTTTCGATTGTAGCGGCCATTATTCAGGCCTGCCTCTGCTACAACGTTTCGCTGGCATACGGCCATGGCATCGGCTATTTTCTGGGCATCTATCTGCTGGATTTCCTGTTCTATCCGATCATCGGCTTCGGTTCGAGCCGCTACATTGGAAACCGCTACGAAGGCTATACAAGCGGCAGCCGCTCGTAATCGAAATTGTTTTTCAATTTATTTCAAATGGAAGGCCGTCTGAACAGAGGGTCTTTTTGTATGGACGAGGGCAAAGATCAGTAAAAAGAAAATGGCAAACACACCGCAGACTTACCGCAAGTGCGCCGGGAAATACGGCCGGCAAGTATGTGATTTTGTCAGAAATATGGAGCGCACAGCCAAATCAGCCTAAGATATACGTGTATATGAAAATTCAGTCTATTGTCCGGGCCGGAATGCTCACCGCGGTTTTTGGCGTCTTTCTGTTTCTGAACACGCTTGGCGGACTGTGGGTCGAATCGCTCTTTCCGTATTTTTTCGGACTGCCGATTCTGCTGTGCTGTCTGATCTGCGATCGGGATTCCAAAGTACCGCTCTGCGCGTTTCTGGCCATGTTTCTACTTATGTTCATGCTCTCCGGCATCACGACCTGGCTGGTCGCCGGATCAATGCTGGTATGCGGGTATGTGTTTGGCCGCGGCGCCATACGCCAGAAAAATCTTTTTGTTCTCTGTCTGGCGACCATGCTCATTCTGTTTGTGACGGATCTGCTTTCTATGACCGTCTTTGCCGCAGTCTTTGGTTTTGACGTTAAGGAAGAACTGTCCGTCATGGGACCGTTTTTGTGGATGGTCTCGCCGATGATGATTCTGATCCTGCTGGCGTTTATTGAAAGTCTGCTGGAAACGCTGGTGGCGGCGCTGGGCTGCGTCGTTCTCTGCCAGCGGGTTCTGCACCGGCCGGTGCCGTTCAAGCTGCCGGAAAACTGGGACGTTTCTCCGTGGTGTTTCTGGCTGCTGCTCGTTTTATGGGGCGTATGGGAAATTCTGGTTTACCAGAACAATCCGGCGCTCACGGTATGGCGCGATCTGGCGCTCGGTCTTCTGATTCTTGATTTTTTACTGATGGTCTGGCAGGGCTATCTGCTGCAGTTTCGAAAAGCCAGAACGGCGATGGACGAACTGCGTGACGATCCCTCCGTACAAAACCATCCGTCGAAACTGAAAAAGAAAAGAAAAGCCATTCAGAACCGCCTGTTCTGGATGACCTTCCTTTCGCTGATGCCTCTGCTCAATGTGTATACGGCATTGACAGGGATGTATAATTTAGTCTTACGTACCTTTGCCAGAAAGAAAGGTTCGTAAGTCCTGCACGCAACCGCCCGCTAAAGTAAGATTCGATCCGTTTGTTTTGAAAAAGACGCTCTTTGTTCGAAAAACGATCGATCCGTGTGCGGCAAGAGAAGCTGCTGGCTTCTTGAAACCTGCAGGAGGTATGGAAAGACAAAGGAGCACATCATGAAAGAATACGGGAAATGGCTGTTTGCTTTCTATTTCCTGCTTGCGCTTGGCGGTGTCATGACTGTCTACGAGGCGATTGCGGGAGAATGGATCATGTTCGCCCTGCTTCTGCTGCTGGATGCGGGATTTCTGTTTCTGATTACCGCGTTCTGGCTGCAGTTAAGAAGGAAGGGCATCCAGTCCGATGCCAAGATCAGCCGCATTCTGGGGCGCGACGCCAAAGAGGCGCTCTCCATTGGCGAAGTCGGCATCATCACCTACAACGAAGAATACGAAGCCACCTGGGTTTCGGACTATCTGCGCCCCTTTTTCCCGAATCTGGTCAATCACAAGCTCACCGTGGTGATTGACGGCATTAAGGACCTGTTTCAGAGCGATATTGATTCGGTCGTCTGCATGTATAACGGCAACACGTTCGAATTCATTCATAAGGAAGACAGTTCGGTTCTGTTTGCGCGCAACATTTCGGAACTCGAACGCTATAAAAAGATGATTGCGCAAAACAGCATCGTCGTCGGAACGCTGACACTCGACAACTATTCCGAGTATCTGTCCTACGACAACGAAGCGCTGATCAACGACATCAACACGCGCATTCGCACGCCTCTTCTGGCCTGGGCCAAGGAGATGCACATTTTAATGCGCCGTACGCGCTCGGACCGCTATCTGCTCGTTTTGGACTCTGAAATCCTCACGTCCATGCGCAAGAAGAACTTCCCGATTCTTCAGAAAATCAAGGACGCAGCCAACAAGTCCGATCTGTCGATGACCATTTCCGCTGCCTTCGTCAGCGACCAGCCGAGCTTTCTGGAAATCGACCGTCTGCTCAACGAACTGACCGAACTCGTTCAGTCGCGCGGCGGCGACCAGATCGCCATTAAAAAAGGGGAAAAACCGGTCGAATTCATCGGCGGCAATTCCGAAAAATCCACCCAGCGCTCCAAGGCGCGCGTCCGCACTGTCGGCGCCAGCCTGCAGGATGTCATTCGCTCTTCCCAGAAGGTGTTTATTCTGGGTCACGTTAACACCGACTACGACGCCATGGGCGCCGCGCTGGCCGCTTCCAACTGGGTTCGCGCGCTGGGCAAGGATCCGTATATCGTATTAAAGGACGTGCCGCGCGATTCGCAGCTGTCCGATACGATGAACGCCTACTCGAGCACCATTCTCAGCCGGCATCGCTTCATTACCGAAGAGCAGGCACTGGAAATGGCGGACGATAAGAAAGATCTGCTCGTTCTGGTCGACCATTCCAACCCGGCCATTTCATCGGGCAAGGAACTGCTCAAGCGGGATATTCGAAAAGTCATTATTGACCATCACCGCCGCAACGCGGAAGCCAGCCAGGAAAATGTTCTGGTCAGCTACATCGAACCGGAAGCCAGTTCGACTTGCGAGCTTATGACAGAACTGCTGGAATCCTCGACGGTCTCCATTCCAATCTATGAAATGGAAGCGACAATCATGTATCTTGGTATCGTTGTCGACACCAGCCGCTTCAAGCAGCACACGTCCGAGCGGACGTTCCAGGCTGCCGCGACGCTGCGCTCCTGGGGCGCGAACGCCAACCGCGCCGAACAGGCTCTGCAGGTGGATTATTCCGCCTATCGCCGCAAGGCGCAGATGATTGAAAAAGCAAAGCTGTATCGCGATAAATATCTCATTGATATTCTGGATGAGCCGGTCAGCCGGACGATGCTCTCCAAAATTTCCGATGAGCTGCTCAGCTTCAAAGGCTGCAGCGCGGCATTCACCATCGGAATCAACGAAAACAACGGCAGCGTAGCTGTCTCTGCACGCAGCGACGGAAGCGTCAACGTGCAGAAAATTATGGAAAAAATGAACGGCGGCGGCCATTTCACGGCCGCGGCCCTCGAGAGAGAAAACGCAACGGTCGAAGAAGTCGCTGCCCAGCTGCAGGATCTTCTCGATGA